>JANMDL010000337.1:0-6640 GCA_031376295.1 Chitinophagales bacterium | reverse complement strand
GTTCTGCCCCTGCATCAGTTGCCATACCCTTAAGCGGTAAGTAACAGGCTGCTGTGGCTTGGGTACCAGCGGTGTCCACCTGAATGCGATGGGCTGGCCAGCCTCCGCCGCCGAAAAACTTTTATTGTCTGCCGGGGTAACCAGCGTTGGCGGCTTTGCCGAACCCGCTTCCTGTATGCCAAAGCGGTAGGGCTCACTCTTGCCTTCATTATTGCCGATGGGTTTGCCTTCTCTTGTAAGTGCCTGCACCTGCCACACAAAATCGCACAAATAAGGCGGCCTGCATGGGCCGGTATAAATATTGTTTACCACAGCCTGGGTAATATTGTCAACATCCTTTGTTACAATAGGCTGGTTGGTGCGCATGGCCTGGTTACTGTTTTGCCCCTGCATCAGCTGCCACACTTTTAAGCGGTAGGTAACGGGTTGCTGTGGCTTGGGTACCAATGGCGTCCACCTGAAATTAAGGGGCCTGCTCAGCTCAGCCTCTGTATATTTTTTGCCATCTTCCGGAGTAATAAGTGTAGGTGGCGAATAATCCTCCTGTTTGGGTACGGTAACTGTAAAATCCCTGCACATTTCGTTGCTGATGGCAATTCTGTCTATATTAAAAAACTGGGCGCAAATACTGTAAGAGCCTTCTTTCAGTTCTTTACACTGGCCCAGAAAGTTTACCAGTTCGGCAGTGGAGAAGCTTCTTACTTCAAACGCTTCCACATCTTTGGCGGTACTTACATTGGTGCCGCAGTATATGGCGCCACCGCTTCTTATTTGCAGTACTAATTTGGCTCCCCGCAGTTGCACGGTAGGTGCTTTTTGTGCCGTGAGCAATAAAGCACCGGGCTGGCTCAGCCAGTTGTCTACATTGGCAGGCAACTGGTTTTTAACCGTAAAGTTCAGGATCTTTATCTGGCTCAACTGTCCGTGAGTGGCAATCGCCCCCATCAGTACCAGCAGCAGCAGTTTTAGTCGTTTCATAATAAACATTTTTTCTACGGTACAAATATTATAAGGTTATTTCCCATTTTTTGGCAGATTGTATAAGCGTGGGGGATGGCTGTATAAGCGTAAAACAATGGGGGCGAAGTTTAAAGCCGGTTACTTAAAGTGTATATTTGTCCCGGTACAGCTTTTACAACTATAGCTGATTACTAATAAACTCCTTATCAAAAAAATACATGAAAGCAGTTATTTACACAAAATATGGCCCGCCGGAAGTGGCACAGCTTACCGAAATTGAAAAGCCTGTTCCCAAACACAATGAAGTGCTGATTAAAATTCATGCAACAACAGTAAACCGCACCGACTGCGGATTCAGGAGCGCTAACTATTTTATTGTTCGTTTTTTCAGCGGGCTTGTGTACCCTAAAAATAAAATACTGGGCAATGAATTTGCAGGAGAAATTGAAGCTGTTGGCAGGGAGGTACAATCATTTAAACCAGGTGATAAGGTATTTGCATACAATGACAAAAAATTTGGCGGCCATGCAGAGTATACCGTTATGGCAGAAAACGATACAATGGCAACCATGCCTGCTGGTATAACTTATGATGAAGCTGCTCCCATTACCGAAGGCGCTCATTATGCACTATGCAATATACGGGCTGCAAAAATTAAAAGCGGGCAACATGTTTTAATAAATGGTGCTACCGGCGCTATTGGTTCAGCAGCAGTACAATTAGTTACATATTTTGGTGCAACGGTTACTGCAGTTTGCAGTACTAAGCATATTGACCTGGTGCGGTCATTGGGAGCTGATACTGTAATTGATTACACAAAGGAAGATTTTACAAAGACCAGCCAAACTTTTGATGTGGTTTTTGATGCGGTTGGCAAAAGCTCTTTTGGAAAATGTAAGCCACTGCTCAAAAAGAAGGGCATCTATATGTCAACAGAATTGGGCTATATGTCTCAAAATCCTTTTCTGGCACTTATCACTCCATTGCTTGGAGGCAAAAAAGTATTGTTTCCAATCCCAACAATCAGTAAGCAAGATGTAGTTTTTTTAAAGGGCCTGGTGGAGGCGGGTAAGTTCAAACCGGTAATTGACAGGCATTACCCTTTAGAACAAATTGTTGATGCTTACAGGTATGTTGAAACGGGGCAAAAAATCGGGAATGTGATCATCACTGTATAATGAAAGCTTATACCTGTTAGAGCAAAGGAGCATTGCTCAGTAATGGCGGTTTTGCTTTTATCCTTCGCAAAAAAACTGTCACACAAAACGGGTGGTACAGCAAGTATTTACCCATCAGCGCAACTTGTGCCGCCAAAGCAGCATTGGCAAATTGGCTTATTGGCATATTTGCCCATTTTTCCTTCAATAATCCCCCAGCGTTTCCGGCAACTGCGCCAGCGCTTTGGCCAATTGCTCGTCATTAGGTGCAATGCCATGCCATTCGTGGCTGCCTTCCATAAAATCAACACCGCTGCCCATTTGGGTTTTCATTAAAATTACAATGGGTTTGCCCTTGCCCAGGTAGCTTTTGGCAGTATTAAAAGCCGCTATCACGGCATCCATATCATTACCATCAGCCAGGTCAACCGTTTGCCAGTCAAAAGCTTCAAACTTCGTCTTCAGGTCGCCCAGGTTAATTACTTTATTGGTGGGGCCATCAATTTGCTGGCCGTTCCAGTCAATGGTGGCAATCAGGTTGTCTACCTTGTGGTGGGCGGCACCCAGTACAGCCTCCCAAATTTGTCCTTCCTGCAGTTCGCCATCGCCATGCAGTGAGTATATGGTGCAACCGTCGTTGTTCATTTTTTTTGCCAAAGCAGCCCCCATGGCCACACTCAGGCCCTGGCCCAGCGAGCCGCTGGCAATGCGTACACCCGGCAGGTGCTCATGCGTGGTAGGGTGGCCCTGCAGGCGGCTGCTTATTTTGCGGAAAGTAGCCAGTTCAGCCACCGGAAAGTAACCGCAGCGGGCCAGCACACTGTAAAAAACGGGTGAAATATGACCATTGCTCAGGAAAAACAGGTCTTCCCCGATACCGTCCATATCAAAGCCCGGCTTGCGTTTCATCACATCAAAGTACAAAGCCGTTAAAAAATCGGTACAGCCCAGCGAGCCGCCGGGGTGGCCGCTTTGCACGGCATGCACCATTCTTACAATATCCCTTCTTACCTGTGTGGCTGTATCCTGTAAATTACCCATAAAATAAGCTGTTTAAAAACGCTGCAAACCTACTTTAAATAGGTTTACACACAAAGGAATAATTACGCATAAATACTAAAAAGCAAATTTCAGGCGTTATATTGCTGCCATTATCCGGATAAAATCTTTGCTTTTACAGCTACTTCCCCACATTTGCTGCGCTAAAGCAACCAATTTTGCCCTGGGTGGGTCATAAATAAAACGTATTGAGTTACCAAAACGTCAAAACATATTACTACTTTTGCAGCAGTATTATGTAATTAATACAATTTTCATGGTTAATGTTTATAACATTTTATTGAGTGGTGCGCTGGCTTTTTTGATTACTTTCTTCGCCATTCCTGTAATAATACAGGTGGCCAAAGATAAAAAGCTGTTTGATGAACCCGACGAGCGGAAAGTACACAAAATGGTGATTCCCACCCTTGGGGGGCTTGGTATATTTGCAGGTTTTATCATCGCTACACTCATGGGGGTACGTGGCCTTGCGCCGGAACTGCAGTTTTTTGCAGCAGCCTTCATTGTTATATTCTTTCTTGGCCTTAAAGACGATATACTCGTACTGTCAGCCAGCAAAAAATTCATCGGGCAATTAATAGCCGCTGGCATCATTATCAAATTTGGCCAGTTACAGATTACTAATATGAACGGTTTTCTGGGTATTTATCAGATACCCCATATAGCAGGTATAGTACTTACCCTGTTCACCATCATTGTAATTACCAACTCATTTAACCTTATTGATGGTGTAGATGGCCTCGCAGGAAGCCTGGGATTACTGACCACCCTTGTTTTTGGCACCTATTTTTATTACGCTGGCGAAGTACTTTATGCCATCATGGCTTTTGCACTTGCAGGCAGCATCATCGGTTTTCTTATCTATAATTTTGCCCCGGCTAAAATATTTATGGGCGATACAGGCTCGCTGCTGCTGGGTCTTATCAATTCCATATTGGTTATTAAATTCATCAATACAGCAGGCAATCCGGCATCCACCATGCCGTTAAGCGCTGCTCCTGCAATAGGCTTTGCCATATTAATGATTCCGTTGTTTGATACACTGCGGGTATTTGCACTGCGCATTTTCGACAGGCGCTCTCCCTTTAGCCCCGACAGAAATCACGTTCACCACTTTTTACTCGACCTTGGTTTTAATCACCGTAAAGTAACGCTCACCTGTGTGGGAGCCAATATCGCCTTTATTGCCCTTGCTTTTTTTCTCAGAAACCTGGGCAGCACAGTAGTTATAGGTATATTATTGGCCAGCGCATTCGCCTTTATCGGCACCATTTTTTACAGCAGGCCCAAGCAGAAAACCGCTGCTGGCAGG
The DNA here is from genome assembly GCA_031376295.1 of Chitinophagales bacterium. Taxonomy (GTDB): domain Bacteria; phylum Bacteroidota; class Bacteroidia; order Chitinophagales; family Chitinophagaceae; genus Ferruginibacter. The sequence goes on along the minus strand of JANMDL010000337.1, from coordinate 2,152 downwards.
CCAAATGAACCAAAGGAAGAAATACTCAAATCTCACAAAATACTCACCCTCGCTACCGAACAGGTAGAAGCAGAATAGAACTAAACCGCAGCATCCGGCTTAATATTATTGTACTGCCTGTTTTTCAGGCAGCATGTTTTTTAAAGGCATTTATTGCAAAATATCGGTTAAAACTTTAAAAAATGGGTCAGCCATTCCCTGTAAATCATTGTTCTTTATTAGATTTGCATCCATTTAAATAATACCGTTATGACAGAAGGAACAGAAAAAATAATAAGCGAAACGGAAAACGGGATGCGTAAAGCCATCAACCACCTGGAGACAGAATTGACCAAAATAAGAGCCGGCAAAGCCAACCCAACTATGCTTGATGGCATTATGGTGGACTATTACGGCAACCCCACACCAGTAAGCCAGGTAGGCAATATAGCTGTGATGGATGCCCGTACTTTAACCATTCAGCCATGGGAAAAAAACATGCTGCAGGCCATAGAAAAAGCCATTATGGTATCCAATATCGGCATCAACCCGCAGAACGATGGCAATATTATCAGGCTGTTTTTGCCACCACTTACCGAGGAAAGGCGCCGTGAACTGGTAAAAAGATGCTCAGGTGAAGGTGAACAGGCAAAAGTAGCCATAAGAAGCATCCGCAGGGATGGTATTGAAGATATAAAAAAGCAGCAGAAGGACGGCCTTAGTGAAGATGCTGCCAAAGATGCAGAAAAGGAAATACAGGATTTGACAGACAGGTTTAGCGGACTGGTGGAAAAACACCTGGAAGCAAAGGAAAAGGAGATAATGGCTATATAGTCTGTTACAATAAAATTATTTGGTATTTGTGCAGACCTGCGGGTTTGCACTTTATTTTTAAGCCAGTTAAAATATACGGCAAGTTTGAAGGAACAGTTATTGATAATGATTGCCACACCCATTTACATTATTGTAATAGGGCTGGAAATATTGCTCAGTCACCTGCGGGCAAAAAAGTATTATACCATAAAGGAGACATTGATGAATGTTTACCTTACCCTTGCCAATGCGGGTATCGACTTTCTATTCAGATGGATTTATGCCGGCATCATACTCACCTGGTTTTATTCGTTGCGGGTATTCGACGTTTCACCGCATCCCCTGGTTTACTGGCCCCTGCTTTTTGTGCTGGAAGATTTTGTTTTTTACATTGAACACCGGGTGGATCATTACTGCCGCCTTTTCTGGGCGGTGCATGTTACGCACCATTCTTCAGAAGAATATAATCTTACCACCGGTTTCCGCTCTTCGGTACTGCAGCCCTTATACAGGTTTATTTATTTTATACCGCTTGCCCTGCTGGGTTTTGCCCCGGCCGACATTCTGTTTATGTATTCGCTTACGCAGATATACGGCATACTGGTGCATACACAGGCGGTTAAAAAAATGCCGGGCTGGTTTGAAGTGCTTTTTGTAAGCCCCTCCCACCACAGGGTGCATCATGCCAGCAATGCCATTTATATTGATAAAAATATGGGTATGTGTCTTATCATCTGGGATAAACTCTTCGGAACTTTTCAGGAAGAACTGCCCGAACACCCGGTAAAGTATGGTCTTACTAAACCTATTGATAAACCGCAGCATCTGGTTAAAATCGTTTTTCATGAGTGGCAGGCAATTGGTAAAGATGTAAGGCGCAAACTGCCCTTTGGCACCAAACTAAAATACTTGCTGATGCCACCGGGCTGGAGCCATGACGGGAGCAGTAAAACAGGCAAACAATTAAGGGAAGAAGAGAAAACAGGCATTACAGCTTAGCCATCCTGCTCCTGGCAGCCGAAACAATCATTTCAATATTTGGCCACAAATACCCCCGCAAGTATCAATACAAGGCAGGCCAATTGCTTCCAGCCAACAGGCTCATTAAAATACAGTCCCCACATAATGGCCACTACCGGCATACAATAAGTAACCATCGAAGAAAAAACCAGCCCGGCACTTTTCATCAGCTTATAAAAAAGTACAGAAGCAATAGCTGTACCTCCAATACCAAGTACGGCTGCTGCACTCATTGCTTTAAAAACAGGCACAGAAGCGTGGAAGCTGGAAAAAAAGCCGGAAAAAATAAGTACTGCAAGGGCAGGTATGGCATTAAGGGCAAGTGCCACGGCCGCAATGT
>JANMDL010000325.1:0-3720 GCA_031376295.1 Chitinophagales bacterium | reverse complement strand
ATTTGACCCTGAAGCAATGGAGAATGTAAAACAAACAACTGCTTACAGCATCGAATATGCACCCGGCCAGTATGAGGCACTGGATGGGGCTGATGCTTTGGTAATTGCTACGGAGTGGAGTGAGTTTCGCACACCCGACTTTGGCAGAATATCAGGATTGCTGAAAAATAAAGCGATTTTTGACGGAAGAAATCTTTTTGATCTTTCTCAAATGGAAGAATTAGGGTATCATTATGAGAGTGTGGGAAGAAGGGTGGTGGTTAATGTGCTGATGGGATGAAGAAGGAATGTGCAAATGAGGCAATGAATCAATGTGCAAATAGAGGAATAGGATGATGCAATAGTGTGCTGATGGATAGAACCAGTAACCCGTAACTAAATCAACCCGTAACAAAAAAAATGGGATGCAGATAATGTGGGTTAGAACTTTGAACTAAAGAACTTTGAACTAAAGAACTTTAACCTTGAACTAAAGAACTTTAAACCTTGAATTAAAGAACTTTGAACTTATAAAAAAATGCAAAAAAGAGTATTAATAACAGGTGCAGCAGGCTTTCTCGGATCTCATCTGTGCGACAGGTTTATAAAAGAGGGATGCAGCGTAATTGGTATGGATAACCTGATTACGGGCGATCTTAAAAATATTGAACATCTTTTTAAGCTGAAGGAGTTTGAATTTTACAATCATGATGTGTCAAAATTTATTCATGTGCCCGGCAAGCTCGATTATATCCTCCATTTTGCGTCTCCGGCAAGCCCGATAGACTATTTGAAAATACCTATTCAAACTTTAAAAGTAAGTTCGCTGGGTACACATAATTGCCTGGGTTTGGCATTGGCCAAAAAAGCAAGGATACTGGTAGCAAGTACCAGCGAAGTGTATGGTGATCCTTTAGTGCATCCGCAACCTGAAGAATACTGGGGCAATGTAAACCCGGTTGGGCCAAGGGGTGTATATGATGAGGCCAAACGCTTCCAGGAAGCAATTACCATGGCTTATCATACTTTTCACCAGGTAGAAACAAGGATTGTAAGGATATTTAATACTTATGGCCCCAGGATGCGCCTCAATGACGGAAGGGCATTACCTGCATTTATTGGCCAGGCACTGCGGGGTGAGGATCTTACTGTATTTGGAGATGGCAGCCAGACAAGAAGCTTCTGCTATGTGGATGATCTGGTGGAGGGTATTTACAGTTTGCTGATGAGCAATTATGAACAGCCGGTAAACATTGGCAACCCCGACGAAATATCCCTGAAGGATTTTGCAGAAGAAATAATAAAACTCACAGGTACCACACAGCAGATAGTGTATAAGCCATTGCCTACTGATGATCCCAAACAAAGACAACCGGATATTACAAAGGCAAAAGAAATATTAGGATGGGAACCGAAAGTGAACAGGGCCCGGGGGTTGAAAATTACGTATGAATATTTTAAGGCATTACCCAAAGAAGAGTTGGTAAAACTGCCCAAAGAATTTGAAAGCAGAAAGGAAACCCCTAATAACCCATAACTCATAACTCATAACTCATAAATGTACCAGGATATACTCGATAAGAAAAAAATTGTAGCCGTAATAGGATTGGGATATGTGGGGCTGCCCATTGCCCTTGAATTTGCCAGGAAGGTAAAAGTGATAGGCTTTGATATAAATGCCGGTCGTATTGCCCAGATGAAGCAGGGGATAGACCCCAGTCAGGAACTGGAAGCCAGCGCTTTTGATGGCTGCGATATAGAATTTACAAACGACCTGGATGTGCTGCGTACTGCCGGGTTTTACATTGTAGCTGTTCCCACACCTGTTGATGAGCACAATGTACCCGACCTTACACCGGTACAGCGTGCCAGCGAAACCATTGGCAAAGTGGTGAGCAAGGGCGATTACATTGTGTTTGAAAGCACCGTTTACCCCGGCTGTACAGAAGAGGATTGTTTGCCTATTATTGAAAAATTGTCGGGATTGAAAAATATCACGGACTTTAAACTCGGATACTCCCCCGAAAGAATTAACCCGGGAGATAAAGAGCATACACTGGCCAGCATTGTAAAAGTGGTAAGTGGTTGTGATGCTGAAAGCCTGGAAGTAATTGCAAAAGTATATGAGCTGGTAGTAACAGCGGGAGTACACAAAGCCTCTTCAATAAAAGTAGCAGAAGCTGCAAAAATTATTGAAAATACCCAGCGTGACCTCAATATTGCCCTGATGAACGAACTCTCCATCATCTTTGATAAAATGGGCATCAATACGTACGAAGTGCTGGAAGCAGCAGGTACCAAATGGAATTTTCTGAGGTTTCAACCGGGGCTGGTAGGCGGCCACTGTATTGGTGTAGACCCTTATTACCTTACTTACAAATCGAAAGAACTGGGCTACGACAGCCAGGTGATACTGGCCGGGCGTGCTATTAACGATGGCATGGCAGGCTATGTGGCAAAAAAAGTGCTGCAGCACATTATACAGAACAATGGCAATGTAAAAGATGCCAAAGTATTGGTAATGGGAGCTACCTTTAAAGAAAATGTAAGCGATATCCGCAACAGTAAGGTAGCGGATGTGGTAAAGGAACTGCAGTCTTATTCATTGAATGTAGATGTAACCGACCCGCATGCAGATAGCGATGAGCTGAAACATGAATACGGATTTGGACTTACACCCCAAGCCGGTAATGAGTATGCTGCTGTGATTGTTACGGTGCCGCACAATGATTATAAGCACCTGGATGATGCTTATTTTGCATCTGTTACTAAAAGCTATGGATTGGTAGCAGACTTAAAGGGCATATACCGCAACAAAATAACAAGCAGGGCTTACTGGAGCTTGTAAAAGAGCTGCATATAACAACAGAAAATGACTAATACATTTCATACAAAAGACATCAGCAACAGCAGTTTCCTGGTAACGGGTGGCGCCGGGTTTATTGGAGGCCATATCGCTGAATACCTGCTTAAAAACAGCGCCCAAAAAGTACGGGTATTTGATAACCTGGTAAACGGCTTTCAGTCTAATCTTGACATACTGCGTCAATACAGCGGTTTCGAATTTATAGAAGGCGATATCCGCAACCTGGAAGCCTGTCAGCAGGCCTGCGCCGGAATCAACTTTGTGAGCCACCAGGCGGCGCTGGGCTCCGTTCCCCGTTCAATAAAGGAGCCTTTTTACACCAATGATGTAAATGTAGGCGGTTTTGTAAATATGCTGAAAGCAGCAGTAGACAATAATATCAGCCAGTTTGTATATGCCTCATCTTCCTCAGTATATGGCGATGAACCCACACTGCCCAAAAAAGAAGACAGGGTGGGAAACTGCCTTTCCCCTTATGCCGTAAGTAAAAAAGCAAATGAGTTGTATGCGCAGGTTTTTGCCGGTGTATATGGATTAAAGTTGATGGGTTTCAGGTATTTTAATATTTTTGGCCCGCGGCAGGATCCTGATGGACCGTATGCGGCAGTAATTCCATTGTTTGTGAAAGGCATTATTAACAGAACGCCAGTGTATATAAATGGTGATGGGGAACAAACCAGGGATTTCACTTTTGTGGATAATGCGGTACAAGTGAATGTCAGGGGTATGCTTACTGATAATGAAGCAGCATTGAATAAGGTATATAATGTGGCTGTAGGCGAAAAATTCTCAGTAAATTACCTGTACAATGCAGTGAGGGAATACCTGGGAAGTGATTTTGAAGCAACTTACAGAGAAGAACGTGCTGGAGATGT
>JANMDL010000281.1:0-9269 GCA_031376295.1 Chitinophagales bacterium | reverse complement strand
AATCGCTGCTGCAGCTGATGAAACCACCTGATTGAATAACATCACCCTTTACCGTCATACCAAATGAGCCGCCGCTCGGTAAAGCCGGTGGACGGTTGCTCAGGTTAAAGCTACCACCACTCATGACAAAGTTTCCGTTTACAATCAGCCGCATGGAGTCGGGCGCCAGGTTATCAAAAGTAAAAGTAGCGTTACCAATAGCGGTACCGCCGGTTATTTTAAAATCGGTGGTAATGGTGCCAAAGCGATTGGTTGCACCCGGGGCACCCAACTCAAGTATGCCTCCCTGTACTTCTAAATGCCCGATAGTATAGCCTGAAGGGTTTGTAGCAAGACGTAGCGTACCGGCAGCGCCTGTATTTACTACCCTGATGCTATCCATAGTACTATTGGTAGAAGGTAGCAGAAGCGCAGCACCGCCGGAGGTGGTTTGACCCGAACAATTCCATATCAGCAGCCCATTAAAATTTGAGTTAACATTAAAAGCCACATTGGAACTTGTAATACCCGTTATATTAATGGTTGAGCCATTCTGATAATCTGCCCCCGGTACAGGTCCGCCATTGCGAAGCCATTGCAAAAAAGAGCCATTAAAAAATGTAAGGTTAGCATTGGTAGTACCAATGATTACACTGCCCGTATTGTTAGCTGCTACCTGCACTGTACCATAAATACTGGTAGTGCAATTACTGGGCGACACCGAAAATGGAGCCACCGTCCAGGCTGAATTACCCTGCCCCAATATTAATGTACCATATATATTGGCAGTATTGGTTACAGAAGACCCTTGCGTTTGTATTGATACGCCAAAGCCGCTGCCAAGTGTAAGGGTGCTGCCAAGTTCAATTAACAATGCTTCAACAGGCGTACCTCCATTGCCAATAGTGATAAGGCGATTTGCTCCAGCAGATAAAATAACGGTGGCACTGCTCTTTACCTGCAGGGCCGCAAGACTGGCAACTATATCGACAGAAACCGTAACACTGGTATTGAATAATGCCGTATCATTAAATGTGGGTACGCCAGATGGGCTCCAGTTAGCGACATTGTTCCAGTTGCCGCTGCCGCCCACCCAGGTTTTTAACACGGCTTGTGAACTAAGGGTACAAAAAATACAGGCAATCGTAAGCGTAAAGATCCTTCTCATGTAAATCGTTTGTGCAAAAAGCGAAAATAATAAATATATGACACCCACCACACAATAAATGCAGCCCGGATACGTTGCTGCACCGTTTTTCGTTTAAAAACTTGTTAACATAGTTAATCATTTCAAACTTTTGCACGTTTATTTCATTCAAAAGCAATCAAAACCTTAACTTTCCTTATTAAAAAACCATCATTGCCGCAAAACAACTACTTAACAGAAAAAGGTTCAAAGCCCATTTATGGTAAACTGATTACCCGTACGGTATGGCTGCTGTCATTAGTAAGCCTGTTTACTGATATGGCCAGTGAGATGCTCTATCCGGTAATGCCCGTGTTTTTAAAGCACATCGGGTTCTCCGTTTTACTCATCGGTATTTTAGAAGGTGTTGCAGAAGCCGTGGCTGGCCTTAGCAAACCCTGGTTTGGCAAAATGAGCGACCTCAGTGGAAAGCGTTTACCCTTTGTACAATGGGGCTATGCACTAAGCGCTATCAGCAAACCACTGATGGCAGTGTTTGCTTACCCGCTGTGGATATTTTTTGCCCGCTGTATCGACCGCACCGGCAAGGGCATGCGTACCGGCGCAAGGGATGCCATGCTGAGCGATGAATGTACCCCCGCTACCAAGGGGCGTGTATTTGGCTTTCACCGGGGTATGGATACATTGGGGGCAGTATTTGGCCCGCTGCTGGCGCTGGGTTTCCTGTATTTCTTTCCGCAGCAATACAGCCTCATCTTCCTGGTGGCCTTTGTACCCGGCCTGCTGGCCATTGCAGCCACATTTTTAATAAAAGAAAAAGAGAAAACAATCGCTGCTGCCAATAGTTCCCGGCCCGGTATTTTCACCTTTGTGCATTACTGGAAAAAAAGCCCGGCGCAATACAAACACCTCGTTACCGGCCTGCTTTTTTTTGCATTATTCAACAGCAGTGATATTTTTTTATTACTGAAAATGAAAGAAAGCGGCCTTACCGATACTGCGGTGATTGCAATGTATATTTTTTACAACTTAGTATATGCCCTGGTGGCTTATCCCGCAGGCATACTGGCCGATAAACTGGGTATGAAAAAGATACTGCTGTCGGGTCTTTTTATTTTTGCACTGGTGTACACAGGTTTTGCATACACAAACAGTATCGCCATTTTTATTGCGCTGTTTGCGCTGTATGGTTTTTATGCAGCAGCAACAGAAGGTATTTCAAAAGCATGGATCAGCAATATGGTGAATAAAAATGAAACTGCTACCGCCATCGGTACTTACAGCGGCTTTCAGAGTATTGCAGCACTGGCCGCCAGCAGTCTCACCGGTTTATTGTGGTTTCAGTTCGGCTCACAAGTTACTTTTACCATTACTGCAGCAGCCACCATAGCAGCCATTATTTATTTATCCCGTATTAAAACCACAACAGAAAAGAATGTTTAACTTTATCATCAAATAACGCAATATGTTTACGTACGATACCGTGGTGCAGGCGCTGGAAGGATTAAAGCAAAGAGGCTATATACTTGACTTTAATATTGCTTTTGACAAACTGCAATGCAGCAGGAATGAAGTATGCCTCAATCCCGATGAATTTGAAGTGATGGAAACTTACCGCTTTGAGGGCGATACCAATCCTTCGGATGAAGATATTGTATTTGCCATAGCAGCAAAAGATGGCAGCCACAAGGGCGTACTCACCAGTGCTTATGGCATGTATGCAGATAGTATTTCTGCCGAACTGCAAAAAAAACTGACTGTACATCAGTAACCAACTCTTTACCAAATTCGATAATATGACATTTAACCGCAGACAATTTATACAAAGCTCCGCCATGGCAGGCATCGGCCTTGCCCTTACAGAAAATATAATGGCAGGTGCCGGCAGTAAAAAAGAAAAAGTGCGCATCGGCATTATTGGTGCCGGCTTCCGCAGCCATGAGCATATTGGCAATTTCTGTCAGCGGCCCGATGTGGAGATAACCGCCCTTGCCGACCCGCAGGAGCGCAGCATAAGGGAAGCCATTGCCGAAATAAAAAAATACAACCGGCCCGAACCTGCTGTGTATAAAAACGGTGATTACGATTACAGGAATCTACTTAAACGGGATGATGTGGATGCAGTGGTGATTTGCAGCCCATGGGAGTGGCATATACCACAGGCCATTGATGCGATGAATGCCGGAAAGATAGTGGGGTTGGAAGTATGCGGCGCAATGAAACTGCAGGATTGCTGGGATGTGGTAAATGTATCAGAAAAAACGGGTATGCCGGTGATGATGCTGGAAAATGTTTGTTACCGCCGGGATGTTATGGCAGTACTGAATATGGTACGCAAAGGCTTTTTTGGCGAACTGCTTCACGGGCAGGGTGGTTACGAGCATGACCTGCGGGGTGTACTCTTTAATGACGGTGTTACTGCCTACAACAGCGGGGTTGACTTTGGCCCCAAAGCCTACAGCGAAGCACAGTGGCGCACCAACCATTATGTAAAACGCAATGGCGAGCTGTACCCCACTCATGGCCTGGGGCCGGTGGCGGTAATGATGGATATTAACAAAGGCAACCGCATGACCAAACTCAGCTCTATGGCTACCAAAGCAAGGGGACTGCACAAATACATTGTGGAGCATCCCAAGGGCGGGGCAAAGCACCCTAACGCTGCGGTGAAATTTAAACAGGGTGATATTGTAAACACGCAAATACAATGTGCCAATGGCGAAACAATTTTACTCACACATGATACATCTTTGCAGCGCCCTTACAACCTCGGCTTCAGGGTTCAGGGTACCGAAGGGTTGTGGCAGGACTTTGGCTGGGGCGAACCCGGGCAGGGCTTTGTGTATTTTGAAAAGCAGGCAGCAAAAAAACACCGGTGGGACAGCAGTGAAAAATGGATAAAAGATAACGACCACCCGCTGTGGGTTAAATATGGCAAAGATGCAGAAGGTGCCGGGCATGGTGGCATGGATTTTTTTGTAGACCATGCCTTTATTGAGTGCATAAAAAGGGGTACTGAATTTCCGATGGATGTGTATGACCTGGCCGCATGGTACAGCATTACCCCGCTGAGCGAAAAATCTATTGCCGAAGGCGGACAGGTGCAAAACATACCCGATTTTACAAAAGGCAAATGGAAAACAAAGAAGCAGAATTTTGCGCTGGGGGATGATTATTGATTCCCCATCCGGTCTTATCCTGCACTGCAGGTTAGTTTATACTGTTTTTACCTTTGTTGGAATTGCAGTTCTGGCAGCCAGCAAATAATATACTGCAAGTCAGCTATCATCATTTTAGCCATAGTAGCCATATGGCTGTTTTTGTTACTAACAGTTGTTTACATAAATTACAAAATACATGCGGTAAAACTGCACCAAACGATAAAAAACAAATGAATTAATTACCTTTGAGCATTAATATTTTTTGACAAAATAAATGACAACACAAATTATTCAAAGCATCAAATCCTTAGTTCCGCTAACATTTGATGAAGAACAGGCTTTTTTGCAGATTTTAGACATTAAAAGATTCTCCAAGAAAGAATTTTTACTTCAGGAAGGAAAAATATGTACCAAGGTCTCTTTCATAAATAGTGGCTGTATGCGGCTGTTTTACAATGCAGAAGGTGTAGAAAACACAATACAATTTTTTTTTGGCGGCAGTTGGTACACCGATTATGCCAGTTTTTTAACAGGTTACCCTAGTTTTGAAAATATGCAGGCGCTTGAAACATGCGAAGTGGTTCAATTCAAAAAAGAAGACCTTTATAAACTATTCGACCAATTTCCGATTTTTGACCGTGTAGGAAGAGTGATGGCAGAAAATGCTTTCCTCTCTCTTTCACAGCTCAACAAAATGCTTACAAATGAAGAACCCCAGGAAAGGTATTTAAACCTTCTTAAACTGCGGCCGGATATAGTTGAAAAAATTCCCCAGCATTATATAGCTTCTTACCTGGGAGTAAAACCCGAATCGCTAAGCCGTATCAGAAAAAGAATTTTCAGCACAAAATAATTTCCTAACCCAAGTCAACGGGTTAAGGCTCTGTTACCGCTCATCTTTGCAGTATAATCTTAAATATTGTAAAAATGAAAAGTAAAATTGCGGTTTTACTCATAACAGTTATACTGCTCAATAGTAAGTCGTTTTCACAGGCAAGCCCTGGCAATTACCTGAAATGGGGTATTGAGACAGAGCTTATTCAACCCTTTTTACCCAATGTAGGCATTATACGCTTTCAAGTTGCACGAACACTGTCAAGAACTGCCAGTAAAATGAAAGGCGATCTTTTGCTTGGTGCATACATTCGCCCCAACATTAAACACGATGTTGTTGAAAAGATAAATGAGTATCTATTAATAACAGGCTACCGGCAGTATTTGTGGAAAGGCTTACACCTTGAAGCCAAATCGAATATTGGCTATGCATGGGGTACAAAAAACCTTATTGACGGCAGGGATTACAACAATTTTTCATGGTTTTGGGAATCAAATCTGGGGTACTAATTTGAATTAGCTAAAAAGCAACATTCAAATATGTATGCCCTGGCACAATTTGGCGCTTTAGGCAGCATCAAGGCTGATATTGGGCCACGGGGAGGAAAAGCAGACGATTTTATACAGGGTAACCTTATAATCGGCATCAATTTTTAATCATCCGGAATTAAAGAAAAAAAATGAAAAAAATAATTTCAGCAATAGTAGTATTATCATTTACTGTAACAAACTCCTTTGCTCAAAAAACAGAAAAAAAGCAATTGCTGTACAGCAACAAGGTAAGTATGTTATTTGGATTGCTGCAACCAGCAGTACTTAAAGGTTTTAATATTGAATTTAATTACACCACAAAACGCATGATTTTTGACTACTCACACGGAGCATCACTTGACCCGCCGGTTGTTGGCAAATTTAAAACCCAAAACATAGTGCTGCACCTTCCATATTCAACAGGCTTTGGTATTGGCTACCGGTTCTCCTCATTTTTTGATGTACGCTTTGAACCAAAACTGCACAGTTGGGAAGTATATTATAAAGATGAAAAGCAAAATAATGCAGCTAAAATAAAAGACTTTAAAACTATGACCCTCGGTATTGGTGCATATTACCGTTACATGCCCTTTAAAAACAGTACGGCTAAATTTTTACAGGGGTTTACAACAAGTACAAGTGTAAGGCATTGGCAAAATGCCGGCACTACTTTAAGCAAGAATGAATTTTCGTACTTTAACAAAACAACCAACAAAACCGAAACACTTAAAGCTCCCTATATTGGCTTTGCCAATAGCCCAATAATTTTCAACATCGGCTTAGGTTACACCTTTGGCGGAAAATAAAAAAAATGAAACTAATAATATCACTCATCATCTTAGTGTTTGCACACACGCTTTTACCTGCCCAAACTAAAAATATAACGTATCATTTACCGCTGCTGAATTTAAAGGAGGCTATGGTGTTAGTTTATTTGGCAAAGGATTAAAAGAAAAATACGATGCAGGCAATTTTTCAGGTTCAGGTGGCGGTCTTGCTGCACTTGCAGCATATCGCAAATTCAAAAAAATAAACTACCTGAATTTTGGCATTAAATTCAAATCCCTTTGAGCGGCAACAGTATTGCCTTTTGACTTGGGTATGATTTTCAAATTGGTAAAGGCAAAACAATGTTAACTGCTGGCCTAGAATATGAAGCTGACAGCAGAAGAGGTGAAGTAGCAGGAGTTGGGGATAAAAATTTTAAGAGTTCAAATTTTGGCTTGATGGCAGGCATAAAATTTCAAAAAGAATGAAAGTGAATCTGACTAAAAATAAAATTTTATTCCGGCTTGGCCTGGCACACCTTGTAGTTTTTTGTGTTTATCAGTTTACTACCCTTTTAATAATATTAAAGTGCTGGGTATCAACTCAACTACTAAACCAATGAAATTTGCTTTAAGCATCTGGATGTACAGTTGGACAATAGCTTTGATTTTAAACTATGTTACTGATACCCGCAAAGTAAAAATCTATTCCCGTGTGGCAGTAATTGCTATGAGTTTTGAACAAATAGCCATTACTTCACAAGCACTGAAAGGCGATCTGTCATATTTCAACAAAGCCAATACCTTCGGCATCATCCTGTTTTTATTAATGGGTGTATTTATTCTTATTATCACATTTTGGACGGCTTATATTACCTGCATTTTTATAAAACAGAAACAGTACAGCTTAAACCCCTCACTGGCAGTAAGCATAAAATCGGGTAAACCTATTTCATCATTTTCAGCTTATTGGGCAGTTATATCAGCAGTTTGCAAGGTCACACAGTGGGCTCTTTAGTTGGTGGCAAGGGTTTACTGTTTTTAAATTGAAGTATATTTTTTGGCGACTTACGGGTAGCACATTTCTTTGGAATTCATAGTTTACAAATTATACCATTGTTTGCCATTGCCGCAAACAAACGTACAGATACAGCAAAATCAATAAAAGCAGTTAAGCTTTTCTCTTTCGCTTATCTTGTTCTGATTTTTTTTACACTTATCCAGGGCCTTTGGGGCTTACCCTTTATAAAATAGCCCCACCTGGCATCAGGTTCCCGTTCTGCCATCCCTCACTACTTTCTTCTTCCCTTTGTTTTTCTTTTCCCATTCAAGCATCTCGGCTGTTTTTTCAGGTTTCTTTTTTTCAGTCTTTGGCACTTCAGCCACTGCATTATTGTTACCGCCGGGTACTATCAGCCGGTTAATACTGTATTCTTCTTTTTTAAGCAGGCGGCCAGTGCCGGGTTCAAAATATTTCCATTCCCCGTGTTTTACACTGTATTGCTCTGCCTTTACAATTTTATAGCTTATTACTTCATTGCTGCTGGTTCCGTAAACCGGTATAGTGTCGTAAGGTGCATCGGGATTGTAACCCCGCCAGCTTTCTTCCCTTACCAAATCGCCCAAAAAAGTAAAATACTGCTGTATGCCATGCTTGCCACCAAGCATGTAATTTTCTATGGCCACCATATCGCCATTCAGGTTATACCTGCGCCAGGGGCCTTCTTTTACACCTGCTTTAAAAAACCCTTCTTCCTCGTAGCCTGGTTCGCCACGCAATTCATCCACATGCACCACCCACTTGCCCTGCTTCTGCCCCTTGCTGCTTACCGCATTAATGGTATCGCCGGTGGGCGACAGGTTGTAAGATGTTAACTGCCCTATACTATTGGTAAAAAACAACAACAGCATTGCTGCCAGCATTACAATTTCACGTATTTTTAACGTCTGCATAGTACAAATATATTTATGATACAGTATTTCAAATTTACAGCTTCTATTGCTTTTATTATTGTTAATTCTTTTACAGCCCTTGCACAAACCGGGCCAACTGCCGCCTCCGACAGGTTAAACGGTTTGCAAAAGAGAAAATTGCTGGAGGAGAAATCTCTTTTGAAAGATATAAAATTCCGCAATATTGGCCCCACCGCCATGAACGGCCGGGTGGTTGACCTGGAGGTAAACCCCGCCGACCCCACTGAGTTTTACTTGGCTTATGCCAGTGGCGGCCTGTGGCATACCACTACAAACGGGCAGAGTTTTGAACCCATCTTTGATAAGGAAGATGCCTTTACCATTGGCGATATAGCTGTAAATTGGGCAAACAGGGTTATTTGGGTAGGCACGGGCGAAGCCAACAGCAGCCGCTCCTCCTACGCTGGTACGGGGGTGTACAAAAGCAGCGATAATGGCAAAAACTGGAGCTACCTCGGCCTGCCTGAAAGCCATCATATAGGCGAAATCATCCTCCACCCCACCAATGAAAACATTGCCTGGGTAGCCGTGCTTGGTCATTTATACAGTGCCAATAAAGAAAGAGGCGTGTACAAAACCACTGATGGCGGCAAAAACTGGATGCAAACTTTGTACGTGGATGACAATACTGGCGCTGCCGAAATGGACATCAACCCTAAAAACCCGGATGAGCTGTACGCCTGTATGTGGTACCGCACCCGCCGTGCCTGGGACTGGGTAGAAAGCGGCGGCACATCCTCTATTTACAAAAGCACCGATGGCGGCGATACCTGGAAGTCTGTTACACAGACAGGCAGCGGCTTCCCCGCAGGTGCCAAAGTGGGCAGAAGCGGCATTGCTGTATTTGCACAAAACCCCAATATTGTATATGCCGTG
>JANMDL010000270.1:0-1501 GCA_031376295.1 Chitinophagales bacterium | reverse complement strand
CCTGCGGCATTACCGAGGGCGCTGTGGCGAAGGTGAGGTGTGTGTCACCCGCCACCACAGAGGCCACGGCAAGGCCGCCGCTCTTGTAGGGCACATGCACCATGTTCGTGCCCGTCAGGCCGCTGAACACCATCGTGGCGAGGTGCGGCACGGAGCCATTGCCTGAAGTGGCGAAATTCAATTTCGATACGGATTTCTTTGCCTCGGCAATAAGCTCAGACACTGTTCGCGCAGCCACTGAGGGGTGTACCGCGACGACCAGTGGGGATTGGGTGACCTGAATGATCGCTATGAGGTCCTTTTCAGGGTCGTAACCGACATTCTTGTTGATGATGGGGTTGACCGCGATGCCGCTCTGGCTTGCAATCACCACGGTGTAGCCGTCGGGCGTCGACTTGGCCACCTGGTCCACCGCGAGGCTGGAACCGGCACCGGGTTTGTTTTCGATGATGACCGACTGGCCCAGGGCGCGGTTAAGAGGCTCGTTCATGGCGCGAGCAATGATGTCGGCAGCGCCGCCTGGCGCAAAGGGTACGACGAGACGCACCGGTTTACTGGGGAAGGCCTGTCCGAATGCGGTGGTCGACAAAGACAGAACGCAAGTCGAAAGCAGGACGGCCTTCAATTTAGTAGTGAAAATTTTCATGGGCATCCTTATCAGTTGATGGGCGAAGTGTACCTGCGCTTGAAACACCGGGTTTGCGGCGCTCGGGCGGGCACGGCGCGAAGTTGCGCCCTGTCCTATGATCGCTGCGCCGCGTGCTTACCCATCGCCAACCGCAAGGAATATTCATGGCTTCTGATTCTCCCCATCGCATCGACACCCATCACCACATCATTCCACCCAAGTATTTCGCCGCCGAAAAGGAAAAGATTCTGGGCATGGCCATAGGCAGGAACGAGGGTGTGGTGGCCTGGACGCCGGCGCGCGCACTCGAGGCCATGGATAAAGGCGGCATTGCAACCGCAGTGACTTCGATTTCGGCGCCGGGCGCCTGGTTTGGCGATGTCGACGCGTCGCGCCGCATTGTGCGCGACTGCAACGATTACGCGGCAGGCATGGCGCGCGATCACAAGGGGCGGTTTGGCGTGTTCGCCACGCTGGCATTGCCCGATATCGAGGGCACCCTGAGGGAGATCGAATACGCGTTTGACGTGCTCAAGGTGGATGGCATTGGCCTTGTCACCAATTACGATGCGGTCTGGCCGGGCGACCCCCGGTTTGCGCCGATCTGGGATGAGTTGAACCGTCGCAAGGCCGTGGTGTATTTTCATCCGACCTGCGCCGCCTGCTGCGCGAACCTCATTCCGCAGGTGACGATGGCGGTGATTGAATTTTCCTTCGACACCACGCGCGCCATTGTGAGTCTGCTTTTTTCCGGCACGTTCGCGCGCTGCCCGGATATCCGTTTCATCTTTTCGCATGGCGGCGGCACGTTGCCCATGCTGTTTGGCCGAATCGCCGCCACCGCGCGCAATCGCAACGATCTCGCGCAGGTCG
>JANMDL010000253.1:0-2416 GCA_031376295.1 Chitinophagales bacterium | reverse complement strand
TTATGCCCAGGCTGCTATCAGTTTGGCATCAAACAACAAAATGGAGGATGCTAAAAAATTGCTGCAAAAATGTGATAAGATGATGCTGAACGAAAACTTTGCTTATGGCATGGTGAGCCGTTACCAGCAACACAACGATATATCGAGGCAGTTTTTACTGGCAGCCTATCTTGCTGGCGATACTGTATTGGCTGAAAAAGTAACAAAAAGCCTCAAAAGAGACCTGGAGCAGCAAATGGGCTACTATAACAGCCTTGATGAAAATAAGGCAGATAACCTGCAGCGTACAGAAATAGACCAGGCCAAAAACCTGTTGCAAATTATACAGTCGTATGAGGCGCAGTTTAAAAACCAAAAGCCGGCAGGGCCCAATGTTGAATTGCCGCAACAGGCAGCGCCACCGCCAGTTACCCCCAAAAAAGACTCGGTAAAAAAGCCAGGTTAATAAATCATTCATCCCGCCGCACAAAACGGCGGGATTTTTTTGTAGTACCCAAAACTAAAGCGATTGTCAATGGTAGATACATGACAGGCAGTGTAGAATGTGGGGAAATAAGCTACTCAAAACCTGTTCTCCTGCCTGCTTTTAATGGCCTGCTCCCTGCTGTTTACAACGGCTTCATATACCCTGTTTACAAAAAATGCTTCATCCTCCTTATTCAGTAATGGCAATAGGTTGCTCCAGTTGTATGGCGCAAACTGTGTACGCAGATACCAATTGCGTATGGCAGTGCTTACTACCTTACTATTATACAAATATTGTGGGTAAGCATTCAGCATTTGTACGGCAAAATCGTAATTGCTGGTAGTATCAGCAATGGTTGTACGTACAAATTTCTTTAACAGCTTATTTTCCCGGCCTTTAAAATATTGCAGCGCTTGGGTGGTGTACAGCCTGTCTGTTACCCGGTCGTTTAAATCTTTATTGGCAGCAATAGTTGCAAAGCTGCTGATAAAATATCGGGTAAGCTGCTTTTTGTAATCTTTGGCCTGTAGTAAATTAGCCATATAAAAAAGATGCTCCTTTACTCTATCTGGGGTGGCATAGACCAGTACGGGAGTAAGCAAGGCAGGTTTTTGCACCAATATATATTGCCAGGCATAGCCAGCCTGTAAAAAATTGCCCTTGTTAATCATGGCGGTGAGTGTGGGTACCGGATAGCTGGTAAGGCTATCGGCAAGGGCCTTATTGCTGAGTACCGCTTTTTCAACAGCAGCAAAATAAGCAGGTGTGGTAAACAGTTTTTCAAATAGAGAATCTTTTTTGCTGCCATCGCTGTAAATGCTAAGGCGCTTAAAAGAATCGTACAGACCGTAACCAATAAACACATCACTTATTGAATCGAGCCTGTTCGATTGGCTTGAGGATAAACTGCTGAGAAGGCTGATATGCCGCTGCAAAAAAGCTGGGATAAACGCACACCTTGCATTGATACCATTGGCCAGCAAATCCCAATTAAAACTATTACCGCTTTGCAGGGCAGCCACGCAGCTATCGGCATAGGGGCTGGGATGGGTTAAAAACTAGGCGGTGAGGGTATTGTGTGCCAATTGAGTAATTTGAATTTCACGGAACTCTTCAAAATTTCCACGTTTTTTTATTATGCTGTAAGGATAGTATTGTGGTATTTGCCGGTACATGGCTTGCAGGCTATCCACCACATTGGAAGCAGGATAGTTTTTTAACTGGTGCAGCAGTACGGCTGCTTTTATGGGCATTGCCAATTTACTGCGCAGCACATCGGGCAGCGCAGCAGCAAAAGAAAGCCCTTTTGACACACCTGCATCGGCCACCATAGCCCTCAACAGCAGGTCTGGCTTATTATTAAAAGCCTCTTTAAGGTTTTCAGCGCTGGTGCAGCGTTTAAAAATAAGCAGGTATTTTATCAAGGCCATTGCTTCAGAGGACATATATACTTCATCGCTGTTAGCATATTTCATTACAGCTATTGCATCCGGGTCTGGATATAACCGGGTATAAGCAAAAGTTTTTTGTATTACTGTTGGAAAAATGCTTTCACACAAATCAAGCTGCGAAGCTGCAAAACCTTTTTCTTCAATGCCCGATAGCTTGCTCAGCTTTTGGGTAATGTAGTTTTTTACAGCAGCTGTATCGTTGGCAGCATGCTTTAGCAACAGCCATAATGCCTTGCTATTGGGCTGGCCGCTTACCAATAAATTATTATCAAAATTGGGAGGAAGGCTGTCTTGCAGATATTGCTTTATTATTGGGGAAAGATATTTGCTAAAATAAGAGGAGTAGGGCAATTGCTTATAAGTTAAAAAATTTCTGCCTGCAAAATATTCCTCCACATACCTGTCAATATTCAGTAATTGGCCGTGCTTTTCTACTATATTTTCTATATCAATCAGTTTAAAGCCGGTACTGGCATGGTAGCGCAGGGTTTGCAGCATG
>JANMDL010000110.1:0-5065 GCA_031376295.1 Chitinophagales bacterium | reverse complement strand
CAGCGCCATGCCTTTTTACATAAAAACTTCGCCCGAAAAGAAGTTTGCACATTGCTGCCCTTGTTGGTGTTCGTGCCCATTTGGCGCAAGCTTACTCCCGAACTAAAAAGTAGTTGCTGGCGCAAGCGGCCGCTGGTGGCTTTGAATAAATACCCCTCAGGCAAACGCAAGATAAAAAAAAATAAAAATGGTTAGGGTAAGTGTTAAAAGTAACAGGTGTATAATGCGCTGGCACAAGCGGACGCTTGCGCCAGTTTAAGCTTGTCAGCAAAGGCGACAGATCGGCGTTTTTCATAATGGCAAACGTATTACTGTTTTGATAAAATAAATATGCGCATGTTATTTTTAAAAATTGTGTTGCATAAAGCAGAAAAGCGAAACTATTTGCTTATGTTTGATATGGCTTAAAGAATACCGGATGGCAAACTTCATACTTTATAAAAGGTAACTATAAAAACCCTTAGAGTAAAAAGCCTTGAAGAATATGTACAGGTATAACCCCGGCCCGGGCTTGAATTATTCCGACAACTTTGCCCGTTAAAAAAATAGTAAGGCAGGTGCAGTGCTTAACTGCTGACTTTTTTAAAACTAAAGCTAAAAAATGAAATTACTTTTTTCAATTGCCATTATTCTTTCCGGTTTGCTGGCATCACAAAATGCAATTGCTGCTAAAGGTCATACAATTGCCAAAACAAAATCAGTTGTAAAAAAACCTGTATTTAATGAATACTATTTCATATTGACAAATGATGGGTGCTTTCACCTGGCAAGGTTAAATCCTCCCGGCTATATTGACCAGTACGGCAATTTCTTTGAAGGCTATTCACTTACATTTGTGAGTAGTGAGAATTATGAAGGCACGGTTTGTATTTGTCCTTCTGACGGGAATGCGTATTGTTAAGCTAATTCATTGGCTGCATTGCTTCAGGGTAATGCAGCTTTTAAAAATTCAGTAATGAAGAAAATATTTTTATTTGCAGGGATTGTATTTCATCTGGGGGTAATAGGGCAGTTACTACCTAAGAGCGACACTACAATAGTGTTAAAAACCGATGAGTACAATAACTTTAAGGCCAAAAAGCAAGCCCCGCAATACACCGGCACAATAGCTTTAGATAGTGCAGAAAACCAGCGGTTACTGATGCAGGGAAAAATAACGCTGGTTAGTTTTAATTATATTGAGTTTACTGCCAAAGCAGATTCGTTGTATAAAATGGGAGCCTGTGCAGCAGCGGCTAACCTGTACACTACTGCATTTAAAAAGAATAATGATCGTGGCCAGGTTAAACACCGTTATAATGCAGCCTGCTGCTATGCAAGCTTGAAGCTAAATGACAGCGCTTTTTTTCAGCTTTACCGCATTGCCGAAAAAGGCAATTATTACAACTACAATGAAATTGAAGCTGAAAAATGTTTTGATAATTTACATGCTGACAGCAAATGGCAGCCTTTGATTAAGATTATTAAAAACAATGCAGGCAAAATGGCTGATAAATTGAATGCAGAGATTATCAGGAAAGATTAGTTTTCATCTGGTGCCAGTGTTCCGCAGGCACACTGTTGTTTGATAATGCTGCCGGACTGTGTTTGGGTTAGGCAAGTGAAATAAAAGGGCAATAGCAGGGCTTTCTTAGGTTGGCAGGTTATTCTACCCCAGTTGGCACAAGCTTTTCCCCAAACCCAAAAGTAGTTCCTGGCGCAAGCTTCCGCTTGTGCCTTTCAAGCCCCCCCATTGGCACAAGCTTTTCCCCGAACAAAAAAGTAGTTCCTGGCGCAAGCTTCCGCTTGTGCCTTTCAAGAAACCTCACAGCATCACCCCACTACTATTCACTATGGATTCCTTCATCACCCAATCAACTTCTTAGCTGTCGGCATATCAATCTCTTTTTCCCATTTGGCAACAACAATGGTGGCAACGGTATTGCCAATGATATTGGTAAGTGCCCTTCCTTCGCTCATAAAACGATCAATACCAAAAATGAGGGCAATGGCAGCAACAGGGATATGGCCCACGGTTGGCAGGGTGGCGGCCAGTACAATAAAGCCGCTGCCGGTTACCCCTGCAGCACCTTTAGAAGTGAGCAATAAAACAAGGAGCAAGGTAACCTGGTGGCCAATATCGAGCGGGGTATTGGTGGCCTGTGCTAAAAAAACTGCAGCCATCGTGAGGTAAATGGAAGTGCCATCAAGATTAAAGGAATAACCCGTTGGCACCACCAGGCCAACCACCGGTTCGGAGCAGCCCACTTTCTCCAGCTTATTAATCAGGCTGGGCAATGCTGCTTCTGATGAAGAAGTGCCGAGTACAATGAGCAGCTCTTCTTTAATAAAGGCAATCAGGCGAAAGATGTTAAAGCCGGTATATTTTAAAATGCCACCCAGCACAATCACAATAAATACAATACAGGTAATATAAAACGAGCCCATCAGTTGCCCCAGTTGCGCAAGGGAACCAAGGCCATATTTGCCAATGGTAAATGCCATGGCGCCCAATGCACCCAATGGCGCCACTTTCATGATGATTTTTATAATGGCAAACAGGCCATGTTCCAGGGATTGAATGCCTTTTAAAAGCGGTGCTGCTTTTTCGCCAATTTTCGACAGGGCAAAGCCCAGCAATACCGAAAAAAACAATACCTGCAGGATATTACTGGTTGATAATGCATTAACGATATTCTCCGGAATAATGTGCATTAAAAAATCGCCTACTGACTGGCTTTTGCTTTCGGTAATGTAAGTTTCTACTGATTTTGTATCCAATGTGGCCGGATCAATATTCATACCCACGCCGGGTTTTAATACATTAATTACAATCAGCCCAATTATCAGTGCCAGCGTGGTTACCACTTCAAAATACAAAATGGCCTTTAAACCAACCCGGCCCACTTTTTTTGTGTTTTGCATGCCGGCAATACCGGTAACAATGGTGCAAAAGATGATGGGCGCAATCATCATTTTAATGAGTTTGATAAAGCCATCGCCCAATGGTTTTAACTGTATGGCAAAGCCGGGAAAGAAGTTGCCGAGCAATATCCCGATTGTAATGGCAATCAGTACCTGTACATAGAGCACTTTTAAATATTTCATCGGCTGTAATTATTGTGTATTGATAAAAAAAATGAGCGGCAGATTTTATTGTTTGTAAAACCCATGTTGGGTGAGCCATGCCAGGGCCTGCGGCATCCAGTATTTATCTTCATCTTTATTGTACAGGGCAAATCCATGTCCGCCTTTTTTATACAACAGCAACTCTGCGGCAATTTTATTTGCCAGTAGCCCCTTGTAATACGCAATGCTGTTGCCCACCAGGGCAGTTTTGTCATCTTCAGCATGTATCAAAAAAGCCGGGGGAGTAGTATTGGTGATATGCAATTCAGGGGAATACTTTATTTTATCTTCGGGGCTGATATGCTTCCCCAGCAAATTGCCACGGGAGCCGGATGTTTTGGCCGTGAGGGAATCCATAAAACTGATAATTGGATATGCAAGGATGGTAAAAGCGGGTTTGCGCATGTCAAAACCTGTTGCAGCCATTGCAGTAAGATGGCCGCCTGCTGAAAAGCCCAGTATGCCGATATGAGCAGTATCAATATGCCATTTTGCGGCATTGCTGTAAACAATATTGGTAGCCTGTTGCAGGTCGGCCAAAGGCACTTTGCTGTAATCGGTATAAGCTGAGTCACGCTGGGTGCGGTATTTTAAAACAAAGGCCGCAATTCCTGCATCTGCCAGTACCTTGGCCGCTTCGTAACCGCCACCTTCAATAGATAACCTGCTGTAGCCTCCGCCCGGGCAAATGATAACAGCCGTTCCCGATGCATTCATTTTTTTGGGCAGGTAAACGGTTAGTGTTGGCCGGGTTACATTGCTTACAAAAAATCTTCCATTGCCACTGGTAGATTTTGCAGCAGTCTCATTGTCTTCAACCGGCAATGAAAAAGGTGCAGTGCCTGTGTACAATGTAATTACCTGCTGTGCCTTACAGGACAGGTTCACAATAACGGGTAAAAAAATCAATAGCTTTTTCAGCAACATAAAAAATAATTTTGCTTAAATATAGGGCAATAGAATTCCACAACTCCTTTCGCCTTTTTTAAATTTTCCGGTTATTGATTAACAGGTGTACGCACAAACATTCCGGGAACCGGGCTTGGCGTTGACGTATTCCTGTCAATTTCACTTTGAGGATACAAAAACCTTTGCGGTAATTGTGTGCCTGTGTTGGGCACTACCGGTACCCGTACAAGGGTTTCGTTCTGCGTTCTTCTCATATCATTAAAGCCCTCCATCTGCCCAAAGAAACTTACATAACGTTCTTCTAAAATTTCCCTCAGCAAAGCCTGGTCGGGGGTAAGTGAAGAAGCCGGTGGTATGGTTGACAGCGTGAAGAAAGTACTGCCCACATTTACAGTAGCAAAATTTCCAACGGATGCAAATTTTCTCCAGATGATCAGCCTCACAGAAAATCGGTTACTGGTCATTGGCACAGGAGCAGTTAACCCTGCTGTTAATGAAAGGGTACTGCTTATTGCTTCCCCGGCGCTGCCACTGGGAGTGAGATAAGTAAAACTGGCCCAATTATCGGTTGAATAAGCAACCGCTGCATTTAATGTGCCTGCACCGCTTACCGTTACCGGCAAAGAAATATTCTGCATGGCAAATGTTGAGCCTGCGGCTGTAGTGATATCATATTGCACATAGCGGGTGGTATTATTAAATGTAATGCCCGAAAAACTGGCATTCACCGTTGTGGCAGTTCCTTCGGCAGCCCAGTTGGGATTGGTGGTAGTGCTGTCGCCATTGGCATTGCCTGTTAATTTCATGCCCTGGTTTCTGTAAAGCGGGGCTGAATAACCGGTGGTGGTTACATTGGCAGCCGTAATAGAAGCAGCTCCAGGCCCGGCAACAACACCGCTGGCATTGGCAGTTAATGGATAGGTAACAAAAGGATTGTTTGAATTTTCGATGCCGCCATTATTAAAATCAGCGGTTGTGTAAGGGTCGTACCTGTAGGTGCCGGCCACTGCATACGTACTGCTGAGGTGGGCACCTGTATTGAGCCAGG
>JANMDL010000485.1:0-3158 GCA_031376295.1 Chitinophagales bacterium | reverse complement strand
GGCGTATGAAAATGATGGTAATGTAAATAAGCTGGCGCTTGTACCTACATTCGGATTTCCTGCATCTGATAACCTGCTAACAGCTACCCGTACAGGTACTTATCCCCGTATTTCCACTGGCCGTCTTTCTGCCATAGCCGGTACGGAAGTAGGGTATTACTTAGATAAAATAAAGCAGTTTGACCTGGCACAGAAAAGTACCAATCAAACCATTGGCGGCAAAGGCTGGATGAAAAATGTAGCGCAAATAACCGGAGCGATAGACGACCTGAGCCTGTATGGCCTGATAACCGCCTACATGCAGGGTTATGAGCAAATCATCGGCGATACCTCATTTGGTGGAAAAGTGTACAACTTCAGCAAAAATACCGGTCAAACGGCCATTGGGTCAACTAAATTAATAGATACCGTTTTTACTGAAGGCATCAGTATGCTCACTTATTTTGGTCACTCATCACCCAATACGCTGGAGTTTAACCTGGATAACCCGCAGAATTACAATAACACCGGCAAATACCCGCTGATTATTGTAAATGGGTGCAATACCGGCAACCTGTTTCAGTTTGATACACTGCGTCCCGTTAGTAAGGGAACACTGTCAGAAAAATATGTATTTGCCAATCAAAAAGGCAGTATCGGCTTTATAGCCAGTACGCACTTTGGCCTGCCGCAGCAACTGAACTATTTTACATCGGAGTTTTACCGCAACACTGGCAGTAACATGTATGGGGGTACGGTGGGTGATATAATGAGAACCACCATGCAGAACATAAGCACTAATTATTCGTTTGATTTTATTGCCCGTACGCATGCTGAAGAAATCACTTTTCATGGCGATCCTGCTATCAGGCTCAATCCGCATGCAAGCCCCGATTATACCATACAGGACTCATTGATCAGCTTCAACCCTGCTTCCATCAGTGTGGCTGATGATAAAGTAGTTATCAATGCAAAAATCATCAATATTGGTAAGGCCATTACTGATTCTGTTACCATACGTTTTCAGCACAGGCAACCAGATAATTCCATCATAACCATTGCCAACCGCAGGATAAAGGCAACTTTGTTTGAAGACACCATGCAGGTAACCCTGCCACTCAATCCGCTGGTTGACAGAGGTGTTAACCAGGTAATTGTAACCATTGACCCGGATAACGAAATACCGGAACTGTCGGAGATAAATAATTCGGTAACAAAAAGCTTTACCATTATTGAAGATGAGATAAGGCCGGTATATCCCTACAATTATGCTATTGTGGGCAATGCCAATACTGTACTGTATGGTTCCACTGCCAATCCCACTATCGGCAGCAGGCAGTACACTATGGAAATGGATACCAGCAGGTTGTTCAATTCTGCCAATAAAGTAACCCGCAGCGTTACCAGCACAGGCGGGTTGATAAAGTTTGTGCCGGGTACAACGCTTACAGATAGTACGGTGTATTACTGGAGGCTTACTTCCGGGCCTGTAAATGCACAGTCCCGCTGGCTGGGCAGTTCATTTACCTACATTAATGGCAGTGGCGGCGGTTATGGACAGGCAAACTATTTCCAGTTTACTGATGATGAGTTTGCCAATATGAATATTGATGCAGCAAACCGCAAGTTCAATTTTTCTGCACAAACAAGAAAGCTGCTGGTTAGGGCTGGTGTGTATCCTTTTTACAGTTGGGACAGGAATAACATTAACATTAACTCCGACCAGATTGATTACTGGGGATGTGTATTCAATAATTTACAGTTTTATGTATTTGACAGCCTTACGCAAAAGCCCTGGTTAAATACCAATGTGGGGCCTGATGGAAGATTTGGCAGCCAGCCCGTGTGTAACCCTGCCCGTGCCTTTTTTGAGTTTCCCTTTACATCGCCGGTGTACCGCAAAAGGGCGATGGACTTTTTTGACAGTATCCCTTCGGGCATGTATGTGGCAGTGAGGAACCTTATTCCTACATCCAACGTTACTTTTGTTGACCAATGGAAGGCTGATACGGCTACATTGGGCAGCGGTAACTCCTTGTGGCATAAGTTTCATAAAATGGGACTGCACCAGATTGATTCTTTTACTACCAACAGGCAGTTTGTTTTTGTATTTAAAAAGAAAGACAGCATTGCGGCTGAAATACGCCAGCATTTTGCTGCTACGGTTGATACACAGATTGCAGATACATTTCAACTGGCTGGTAAGGATGTTGCGGGCACTGTTATTACTCCCTGGCTTGGCCCGGCAAAAACCTGGAGCAATTTTAAATGGGATAAAAAAACAACTGAAGATTCTGCTGCCATCCGTACTTTCGATATTATCGGGAAAGACTTTTTTGGGTCGGAAGTGATATTGGCAACGGTGTACAATTCAAAAGATACAAGTATCAGTTTTATAGATGCAGTTACTTATCCATACCTTAAAATACGGATGAACAACAGCAATGAAAAATATGCCAAAGCAACACAGTTGAAATACTGGCTGCTTACTGCCGGCATGATGCCCGAAGGTGGTGTGGCACCCAATATCAGCTTTCAGTACAGGGATACACTTTTGCCAACTGATACACTCAAACTGAAAGTAGCTTTTAAAAATGTGAGCAATATTGCATTCGACAGTTTGAAACTTAAACTTACTGTAAAGGATAACTATGGTATTGAGCAGGTGTACAATGCCAATGGTGCAAGTCCCGGCTTTAAAATAGCACCATTAGCAGGGGGTGATAGTGTGCTGATAACGTACAATATTCCTGCCACTGATTATTCAGGCAAAAACCAGTTGTTTTTAGATGTGAACCCTGATAATGACCAGCCTGAGCAGTTTCACTATAACAATGTACTGTTCCGCAATTTCTGGGTTATATCACAGCCATGCCCCGGCAGCAATGTGTATTTCGAATCAGGTTACAGGGGTGGTGCCTATACGTACCAGTGGCAGGTAAATACCGGTGCCGGTTATGCCAACATCAGCAATGGTGCTGTGTATTCAAGTACGGCCAGCGATTCGCTGAAGCTTACAGCAGCACCCACAAGCTGGAGTGGTAATAAATACAGGTGTGTAATAACAGAGGGAAGTAATATTTATTACAGTGATGAATACACCTTGCGGTTTGGCATACGCTGGATAGGTACGGTGAGCAATGCCTGGCAAAATCCAGCTAACTGGAGCTGTGGCAGCA
>JANMDL010000023.1:0-4342 GCA_031376295.1 Chitinophagales bacterium | reverse complement strand
CGGTATTGATGCCCAGCATATCATGCATTACCAGCACCTGTCCATCGCAATCTCTTCCTGCACCAATACCAATTGTGGGTATGATGAGGCTTTCGCTTACTTCTTTTGCAAGGGCAGCGGGAATTTTCTCCAGCACAATACCAAAGCAACCGGCTTCCTGCAGTAATAATGCATCCCTTTTCAGTTTGTCGGCCTCGGCCACTTCTTTGGCCCTTACCGTATAAGTACCAAATTTGTAAATGGATTGGGGGGTAAGCCCCAGGTGTCCCATTACAGGTATGCCTGCCCCAACAATTTTTTTCACAGAATCAATCGCTTCCTCACCACCTTCTAATTTTACAGAATGGCCACCTGTCTCCTTCATTATTTTTATGGCAGAAGCCAGCGCTACTTCAGAATTGGATTGATAGGAGCCAAATGGCATATCCACCACTACTAAGCAGCGGTTGATGCCACGTACAACTGATTGTGCATGGTAAATCATGTGATCAATTGTGATGGGTAAAGTGGTTTCGTGGCCTGCCATTACGTTGCTGGCACTGTCGCCAACCAGTATAATGTCAATACCTGCTGCATCAAATATGCCTGCAAATGAATAGTCGTAAGCAGTAATCATGGATATTTTTTCACCAGCAGCTTTCATTTTAAGCAACGTGTTGGTGGTTACTTTTTTTACTTCTTTGTGTATGGACATATAGTTCGATTTTTTAGAAAATTACGAAGAAAAGATTAATGTGCAAATATGCAAATGTGAAAATGGGCAAATGATTGCGGTTGCTTGTTTTAGATTGGTATGTTTCATAAACCCTGCAGCAGCAGTTCGTTGAAATTCTGCAGGGAAGATATTTTAAGATCTGCTGCCTGCCACCTGGCTTCCTGCAGGTGTTTGTATGCCGGTACAATTACACATTTCATCCGGGCGGCTTTGGCGGCTATCATGCCGTTGAATGAATCCTCAAAGCAAATACAGCTTTCGGGGCTGGCATCCAGCGCTGCTGCACAGTTGAGAAACACCTGCGGATGCGGTTTGCCATAAGGCAGCTCTGCACCAGAAGCCACTGCATCTAATTTGCCGGAGAGTTGTAGAAAATCAACAACAGCGTCCACCAGTTCCATACCAGAGGAGGTTGCAATGCCTATTTTAAAGCCCCTTGCTTTAAAAAAATTGAATATATACTCCACACCGGGCAGAGCCTTACCTTTCTGTACAAATTTTTGCACTACCTGTGCTGCTATTTCTTTTTCTGCTGCGGCAGCATGGTGATGACTGATGTCAAATTTTGTGAACCACCAGCGTACAAATTCTTTGGTGCGAAGGCCCGTGGTGGTGGCATAATTTTCGGGGCTGAGTGCCATGCCGTGTTTGCGGAATACCTCATCCGCAGCTTCGTTCCACAATGGTTCACTGTCAACCAGTAAGCCATCCATATCAAAAATTACCGAGTTTAATTGCATTCGTTATATTTATAGAGGCTTTAAAGGTATTATTTCGCCATCAAATAAATCTATGGTGTATAATATCTTTTGGTATTCTTTTTTATCGTACCGGGTGGGAACAACCTGCGGAATAAAGAGCTGACTGTTTTGTAAATACATTGCGCTGGTGAACAGGGTTACTAGTATGTCTCCCAGCATATCTGCTTTGGTTTGTTTTTTTTCGGTAAAGGCTGTAAAATACCAGCGGTTTTCATCTTTCAGCATGGGGTATAGTACACCTTCAATCAAAATGCCTGTTGTTAGGCCGTTGCTCAGTATTACCCATGAGTATACCCGTATTTTCTTCTTTTTTGAAGCTGGCGGTATCACTGCATACAATTCGCAAAACCTATCTTCATCCACCTGCAGGGAGTAATCTGTTACAACAGGGGAGTTGTTCCTGAATTCATTAATGCTGAAGTAGGCTCCCTTGTTTACATACAGCGCTTTATTTATTTCAAATTTTGTATTTCTTTTTTCTTCAAGCTGCTGTAATTGCTCCTTAGTAAGTGCATCCTGGCTTTTCCAGTTTTGGTTGTTGTTGCAGAATATGAGTAACTGCTCAAAAAAATCACTTAACAAACGGCCTGATTTTGCAGCAATATTCCTGTTGCCGGTAATGATGCTGGTATCAATGCCGGCAATGGGGCGGTAACCATCACTGTTTTTTACCCAAATGTTCAGCCTGAGTGAAAACTGGTTGCTGAAACCGGGTACGGGGATGGACCATTTATCAGTATAAGAAGTTTTTATCAACTGTATTACCAGTGTGTTGTTCTCTTTTGGCAGGGCAGTGGTGCTGCTATCGAACAGTTCTTTTAAATATAGCGGCAAGGGGCGGTAAAATTGCAGTTTGCACAGGGTGGCGCCGTCAAACACAATGCCTGCTGTAAGCTCATCTGCCCGCTGGTCAATCACTTCAAGGTCATTAAATTGATAACTGGCAGCATTGAGGGCAACAGGCGTTAACTGAATAAACCTTATCTGGGCTGGGGAGCAGGTACAGGTTAAACAAAAAAGACAGATAAGTACGATACGAGCCAAAAAATAATTTATTTGTATGATTATTTCCAAAGAACAAATTACGGACTTATTTTGTAATTTGCAGCAGCCATTAAAGTAAAATCAACGATTGCATGGGAAGTTTTTTTGAATGGTTTAAGGAAACGAGATTGGTAAAGGGAACGGTGTATGCCGTTGTGGGTGCATTTTCTTACCCCGGGCTTAATATGGTCAATAAGCTCAGCATCAATGGTATGGAACACCTGGAGAACCTGCCCAACAGAAATGTGCTGTTTGTAAGCAATCACCAAACATATTTTGCAGATGTAATTACTTTTCTGCATATTTTCTGTGCCAGGAAATGGCGCAAAAAGAATAAATTGGGTATACCCTATTACCTGCTGTGGCCATTTACACATGTAAAATTTGTAGCGGCAGAAGAAACGATGAAAAATAACTGGCTGAGTAAGTTGTTTGCCCTTGCAGGCGCTATCACGGTTAAGCGAACATGGCGCACCGAAGGTACAGAAGTAAGGCGCAACCTCGATCCCAAAGATACCCGCAACATTACCCGTGCATTGGAAAAAAACTGGGTCATCACTTTTCCGCAGGGTACCACCAAGCCTTTTGCACCGGGAAGAAAAGGTACGGCCTTTATCATCAAAAACAGCCAGCCTGTAGTAATACCCGTTATTATCAGCGGATACTGGCGGGCATTTAATAAAAAGGGATTAAAATTTAAAAAGAAGGGCTCCCTGCTTTCGGTAACCTTTAAAGCCCCATTGGATATTGACTACAACGATACCAACGAAAACATTTTAGAAAAAGTAATGGATGCCATTGAACAGAGTAAAAAGTTTATGCTCAAAGGAAAACACCATTTGATGACGGTACTGGATAAGTAGGGGGGCAATTAAGAATTAAAAATTAGGAATTAAAAATTAATTGCCACTGTGATGATTGTAGCTTTTTGCTCAATCTTTCAACTTTCAACCTCCCAACTTTAAATTTATCAACTTTGATCAGCAGTGCTGCGGCAAATCAATTGAATGCTACTTCGACAATCTGTTTCATCATCAGTTCCCAGCTGTATTTCTTCTTCTCTTCCTTTAAGTGGGGTAAAAAATGTGCTTCCCCAATGGCAAAATAATCCTGTATTTTTTGGGCAATATCTGCTGCATTGGGTTCGGCCACAAGGCCCACTTTACCATCGGGTACCAGCGAGGGCAGGCCACCCACATTGGTTACTATCATGGGTATTTCAAAATGATAGGCGAGGGGTGTAACGCCGCTTTGGGTGGCATTGCGGTAAGGCTGTACCACCACATCAGCAGCACACAGATAATATTTCACTTCGCTGTCGGCTATAAAATTAGTATGGATGATGAGGTTGCTGCTGATGTCAAGCCTTGCCATCTGCTCTTCGTACTGCTTGCTGTCCTCATAATATTCACCAGCTATTAATAGTTTAATGGCTGCTGTATTTTTATTGTTGTTTTCTGTAATCATTTTCATCGCATCTAATAATATATCAAGCCCTTTGTATTTGCGGATGAAGCCAAAAAACAGGATTACTTTATCTTCCACTGCGATGCCGAGTTTTTCACGGGCCGCTGCCCTGCTGATTTTTTCACCAAAATTATCGTACAGCGGATGTGCCACAAAACGTGCAGGTTTATCGCTGCTGAACAGTTTCAGGTCGGCCAATACCTTTTCACTCATGGTGATAAAAGCATCCACAGGTTTGATAAAGTATTTGGTAAATGGCTTGTCGCCAGGCCTTTTTTCATGCGGAATAATGTTATCGGCAATACACACCACTTTTGTGTGCCTGTTCTTTTTCACTTTGCGCAGGATGGTTCCC
>JANMDL010000021.1:0-2068 GCA_031376295.1 Chitinophagales bacterium | reverse complement strand
GGGTGAAGACGCACTACGAAGGCTGCGAGGATTTCCACGACGACTGCGCCGCCTACGCCGAGATCGTGCGGCTGCGCGCGAAGGTTGAGGCGTTACGGCGGCTCGTTGACGCGCTGTGGGACTACGGGCGCGGCGGAATGGACGGGAATGGGCGGCTGAAGCAAGGAGAGAATGTCGGTACGTTCGCGGAAGCCGCCCGCGCCGTAGGGGCAATCGAATGACCATTCCGGCAATCTCGCCGGAGCCGCCCGGTGGGGGAAGAAGGTTACTTGGTCGTTCCCTTCCGGCACCCTCACCGGGCGGAACTTAGGAGGACAAGCCAGATGACCCTCAACGACTACGCCGCCCTGGTCCTCCGAATGCTTCGGGCCCAGGAGGCATTTTTCAAGGACCGCAACAAATCCGACCTCATCCGGTCGAAGGCGATCGAGAAGGAAGTGCGCCTCGAGACGAACAAGATCCTCAACGGCCCGGGGCTGTTCCCGCCGGCCGAGGGGCCCAAGCCGTGAGCACCCACGACCAGCGCAGCATGGACACGTTGAAGCTCCTCGGATACCTCGTGGCGAAGGTCGAACGCTTCAACCAATGGGCCGGGCCCCACGGCGTCCGGCAAGACCTCTTCGGGCTCGCGGACATTGAAGCCCTCGCCGAAGATCACACCCTGTACGTCCAGGCGTGCCCCCAGTCCACGGCGAGCGCCC
The DNA here is from genome assembly GCA_031376295.1 of Chitinophagales bacterium. GTDB lineage: Bacteria > Bacteroidota > Bacteroidia > Chitinophagales > Chitinophagaceae > Ferruginibacter. The sequence continues at coordinate 1,367 of JANMDL010000021.1, read as the reverse complement.
ATTTGACCAAGTGCCTCGCCGAGCCCCGGCTGGCGCGGTTGATCCAATGCCCGGCCCGCCGGTACGAGGTTTGGGCGTGGGCGAAACGTGGCGACAGAGGGAAGGCGAAGCGCTGGACCGTGCGAAGATACCGGGCGGTGGTCCACCCGAATGAGGAGATCGTATTCACCGGGCTTTCCGCCGACGAAGATCGAGAATGGCTGATTGCGCTTAGAAAGCGCGCGAAGGAGAACGCAGATGGCAGCGAAGAAGAAAGCGGCCGGCACACCGAAGGCGAAGCAGACCAGGCTCCCGGGAGTCGAAGTCTCGACTGTGCCCGCCGTCGAGAAGGCCGCTCACCGGTACGTCGAGGCCCGCAGCGAACTCTCGTCGGCGAAGGAGGTACTTCAGGATGCGACCAAGAACCTCATCGAGACGATGCACAAGGCGAAGATGACGAACTATCGCTCCGGCGAGTACCTCATCGAAATCTCTGAACTCGAGTCGATCAAGGTCAAGGAACTCGACAAGGGCCAGGCGGAGTAACCCCATGACGACTGCCCTCGTCCTCGCCGCCGCGCTGTGCGCCACCCCGCCGCTCTTCGACCTCACCGGGCCCGAGTGCGACCCCTCGAGGTTCGGGACCCCGTGCGCGTGCTCCGAAGGGTTCACATGGGATCCGCCCGCGGTCGCCGGCAGCGTGGACTTCTACGAGATCCGCCGGCGGAAGGCCGACGACCCGAGCGGGACTTGGGTACTCGTCGGCGACACAAGCTCGCGGACGCGGCCAACGTGGACCGATGACGAGGGCAGCTCGTTTCCGCCCGTATTCCCGACGGCCTGGTTTGTGGCGTGGGACGGCGACGGCTTCCCGCTCTCCGGTGGGATGCCCCTCGCCGGCGTCGCCTACTACTACAGCGTGCGCGCGGCGAAGGGGACCGCTCGAGGTGCCTGGTCCGTCGAGGTCCTCTACGTCGCCGCGCCTTACGTTTGCTTCGTCCACGGGGGCCCCGCCCCGTGCATCACCACTGAAAGGGGGTTCCTATGATCCCGGTCGGATCCAAGCCTCTCATTTTCGGAGTCCCGCCCCACGGCGCCATCGTTGACTACTGGGACGACAAGGGCCGCCGGCTGACGGCAATCGTCACCGAATCAACCGGAGCCGGCACGCCGGAAGACAAGATCCTGGTTCACGTGTTCCAGGACATCCCCGAGCGCCCCGTGGTCCCGGTGGCGTGCATCCACGGCGGCGCCGGCAAGCCCGGAACATGGTCCATGCCAGGAGAACCAAGGGTCCTCTGATGCCCCATTGGCTCGCGGTCGCCGCCAAGGTCACGGAGTTCGGGGAGATCCCGGTCCCGGGCGACCGCGAGCAGCGTGCTTGTGTC
>JANMDL010000017.1:0-3120 GCA_031376295.1 Chitinophagales bacterium | reverse complement strand
ATTTGAGCTTGGTGGTGGCGGTGAAAGGATGCGTATTGACAACACAACCGGTAAAGTATGGGTAAACGGAGATTTCACTGTAGTTGGTGCAAAAGCATTTACCATGGATCATCCGCTTGACCCAACCAATAAAACTTTGATGCATGCTGCTGCAGAAAGTAATGAGGTTATCAATTTTTACAGTGGTAACATCACTACAGATGCTTCAGGTAAAGCTACAGTAAGCCTGCCCGATTATTTTGAAGCAATCAACAAAGATTTCCGCTATCAACTCACTGTGGTGGGTACATTTGCCCAGGCCATCATCAGCAAGGAAGTAAGCAACAATAAATTTGAAATTGCTACCAATCAGCCAAATGTAAAAGTTAGCTGGGAAGTAAAGGGTGTACGTAATGATGCACACATGAGGAAATTCCCTTTTACAGCTGTTGAAGAAAAATCAGCTGCACAAAAAGGCAAATACATTGATCCTGCTGCTTACAACCAGCCTGAAAGCAAGAGGGTATCTTATTCTGCAGTAGCTGGTTCATCACTGGAAGATATTGCTCCAGTTTTAAAATCAACAAAAGTAGCTCCTGCTACAACAGGTGGCAGCCTTGACCAGGGTAAAATAACTCCTCCTGTTGTAAGTAAAACAACTGACAACAGCGGCAGCCTTGAGCAGGGTAAAATAACTCCTCCGGTTGTTAAATCAGCTGATACAGAAGGAAGTGTAGCTCCTGATACTAAAAAAGTGGAAGTGAAAAAAGCTCCTGCAAAAGCAACAGGTAAAGAAAGTACAGATCAGAATTAAGCTATAGATCAGTATTATAAAAAACAGGCATGAAGCGGTTCATGCCTGTTTTTTTGTGCCCTTGTGAATGTCAAAAGATTTTTGGGTGAATATTACAACCTGGTTGCAGTTGCCGGATAATGTTATACCTTTTGCATAAATCAGGAATTAGCGATAGTAAACCTGCAGCACAGGGTTTTACTTTCCCAAGCGGTTGCTGTAAATATTCTGACGCAAGTTTTATTTTCCCAGCCGCTTGCTGTAAATCCGCAGCCGCTTGTTTTATTTTACCAGCCGCTTGCTGTAAACTACTAAAATCAATATCCCGAACAAAGGTGTTCATTTGCAGCCTCGGCAGCTTCTATATCGGTAAACGATGAGAGAATATCTGCCTTTCCTTTTTGTACGCAAACCGTATGCTCGTAATGTGCTGCAGGTTTGCCATCGCTGGTACGTACAGTCCATCCATCCTCGTCATAAAAAACACCTTTCTTACCCATGTTAATCATCGGCTCAATAGCAATCACAGCTCCTTCCAGCACTTTGGTACCACTGCCCCGCTTGCCATAGTTGGGTACCTGTGGTTCTTCATGAAGGCTGCGGCCAATGCCATGGCCCACAAGATCCCTCACCACACCATATCCATGTTTTTTCTCTGCTAATTCCTGTACAGCAAAACCGATATCACCTGTGCGGCAGCCGGATACAGCTTTCTCTATGCCAGCATACAGTGAAGCCTTGGTTATAGTCATTAACTGCAGCACTTCTTCACTTGCACCTTTCAGTGCAAATGTGTAGGCACTATCGCCATGAAACCCATTTTTATACACGCCTATATCTACTGATACCGTATCTCCTTCATTTAAAGCTGTTTTTACAGGAAAGCCATGAACTACAGCATCATTAACTGATATGCAACAGGCAAAAGGAAACCCCTTGTAGCCTTTAAAAGATGGTACAGCACCGTTTGCTATTATAAATTTTTCCGCAGCCGCATCAAGCTCCAGCGTACTTACACCAGGCTTTATCAGCTTTGCCACTTCGGCAAGGGCCATACCCACCAGCAGGCTGCTCTCTCTTATCAATTCTATTTCTGCCTTTGTTTTATAAATGATCGTCATATTTTAATACCGCTAATAAATGTATAACAAAATTAAACCCTTTAGTTCTGAAAAGTAAAAACAAACCCCGGCTGCTGCCAGGGTTTGTTAATTATATATGAGATGAAAATCTTACATACCTGAGGCTACCGATTGCCTTCCCTGTATTCGCCCACCACTCATCAGGCCGTCATACTGGCGCATCAGCAATTGTGTTTCTATCTGCTGCAGGGTATCCAAAACCACACCCACCATAATCAGCAATGAAGTACCGCCAAAAAAGGTAGAGAAACCCTGCCCAACTCCCAATAATTGGGCTATACCTGGCAAAATGCCTACGAAAGCCAGCAATACCGCACCGGGCAACGTGATCCTGTCCATGATAGTACCAATATAATCTGCTGTAGGCTGACCTGGTTTTACACCAGGAATAAATCCATTGTTGCGTTTCAAATCTTCCGCCATTTGCTTTGGATTGAAGATAAGCGCCGTGTATAAGAACGTAAATGCAATTACACAAATTGAGTAAACAATCATGTAAATAACATTGGTATGATCTGTAAAATACCTAACCCAGGTAGAACCTCCATCGCCAAAACCAGAAAAAATGGTTGGTAGGAAAAGGATGGCCTGTGCAAAGATGATGGGCATTACGCCTGAAGCATTTACTTTAAGCGGCAGAAAATTGCGTGCGCCGCCTATTTGCCTGTTACCCACCAGTTGCTTGGCATAACTTACCGGTACACGCCTTGTGCCCTGTACCAGCATAATAAGTCCCAGGATAACAGCAATAAGGAAAACCAGTTCAACCAATATTATTAGTACACCACCTACACCACCGGTTGTTTTAGAAACCCACTCCTGCCCGAATGATTCCGGAAGCCGTGCAAGAATACCCACCATGATGATAATGGAAGTGCCATTGCCAAGCCCCTTATCGGTAATTTTTTCGCCGAGCCACATTACAAATAGCGTACCTACTGTTAAAATAATCACAGTGGAAAGCCAGAAATAACTGGCGAATCCCGGCAGTAATTCGGCGTTGCCCGGATTTTTAAGATAGCCGATATAAGCCGCAGCCTGAAAAGCTGTAACAATTACGGTGAGGTAACGGGTCCATTGGTTAATTTTCTTTCTGCCACTTTCTCCCTCTTTCTGTATTTTAGCCATCTGCGGAACCAGTATGGTCATCAATTGCATAAATATAGAAGCCGAGATATAGGGCATGATACCCAATGCAAAAATGGA
>JANMDL010000004.1:0-5037 GCA_031376295.1 Chitinophagales bacterium | reverse complement strand
CTGCCAGTGTTTTTCGCTGATGATACCGATAAATACCTGGCTGTTATCTTTTGTATCAAAAATGCGGTAAATACTCCATGCACTCACTCTTGCCGGCATAGGCGGTACCGGCATTTTAGTGATGGCAGCATAAGCCATGTGCTGCCCCATTAAAAAAGCAGTTGTTTCAAACAGGCTGGCTTTTACCTCTTTTCCCATGCCGGTTTTTTCTCTTTCGTACAACGCCAGTAAAATTCCGGTATAGCCAAACATACCGCCTGTAATATCTATTATGGAAGTGCCGGCCCTCAGCGGATCGCCGGGCCTGCCTGTCATATAAGCCAACCCTCCCATCATCTGTACCACTTCATCCATGGCATGCCGTTTTTCATAAGGGCCTTTAAGAAACCCCTTAAGCGAACAATAGATAAGGCGGGAATTGTTTTGCGTAAGTTGTGCATAACCAAAGCCCAGTCTTTCCATTGTACCGGGGCCAAAATTTTCCACTACTACATCAGCCGTTTTAACCAATGCGTAAATAATTTCTCTTCCTTCTGCAGTCTTTAAATCTATGGCGAGGCTCTTTTTATTACGGTTATAAAACGGGAAGTAACCGGTACCAAACCCTTTCAGTCTTCGGGTTTCATCCCCCTGCGGCGGTTCAATATGGATAACTTCTGCTCCCATATCTGCAAGCAATAAACCACAGGCCGGGCCCATTACTGCATGGGTAAATTCCAGCACTTTGATATTTGATAAGGGTAAACTCATTTTTAATTTTTCATTATTCTTACTTATTTAAAAATTCCAGGAGGTTTTATTACAGTTGATAATCTTTGTGCTTTTTTAAATAGGGAACCAACCCGCCTTCCTTCATAATACCTAGCATTACGGCAGGAAGCTTTGTTGCTGTATAGCCTTTCTCCTTTGTAATATTCTTTACTGTACCATTTACTAAATCAATTTCCAGCTCATCGCCTGTTTCAATATCATGTTCCGGTATCTCAAGCACCGGCAACCCGATATTAATGGCATTTCTAAAAAATATCCTGGCAAAAAAACGGGCAATGACACAGCTCACTCCGGCCAGCTTTAAAGCTACCGGTGCCTGTTCCCTTGATGAGCCACAACCAAAGTTATTACCAGCCACCACTACATCGCCCCTGGTAAAGTTTTTATTAAATTCCGGATCAAGGTCTTCCATTACATGTGCCGCCAAAGACGATAAATCCAGTGTTTTAGTGTATTTGCCGGGTATAATACGGTCGGTATCAATGTTATCTCCATACACCCTGCTTTTGCCTTTTATCATACCTGTTTTTTTTGCATCACAGTTTTTTTTGCCCCTGTAATGTAAATTATTCACTTACAAATTCCAACTCATTGTTAAATGTTTCATCCAGCTGGCTGAGCGCCCAAAAAGAAACAGCCGCTACTGAAAAGGCAATGATTGCTGCTACTTTCCATTCAATAATATGCAGCGAATCATTCATCCAGGCAAATAATGCCCCAAGTGGTATCACCCACCCTCTTACTAAATTCAGGCCACTGCTGGTTACCAGGGTGCGGATATTGGTGCCAAATTGCTCTGCTGCCAAAGTAAAAAGCTGTATCACAAAACCTACACTCAATCCCAGACCTGCAAAAATGATATAATACAATTGAGCTGAATTTTTGCCAATGGTAAAAAACAATATCAGCATCAGCAGGTGCAGTGAAAGAAAAATATACATTGATTTTTTACGGCTCTTAAGCCACTGGCTCACCAAACCACCCAGCACATCTCCCAACGATAAGGCGATAAAGAAATATATAATCACTTTCCCTTTATCCGGCAGAGGATTCATCCCCATGCTGCTGGAAATATAATTGGAAAACTGCATCATCACACCGTTAACAAACCATCCGGGAATACCCACTAAAAGAATACAAAGGAATTTTTTCAGATAATTCCAGTTCCTGAGTATGATAAGAAAATTCCCTTTTGATATTTTACTCGTTTTAGCAATGGTAAACAAACCACTTTCCACCACACCTATGCGCAAAATTAACAGCAAAAAGCCCAGTACTCCACCAGTAATATATACGGTTCTCCAGTCGGCATATTTCCCGATAAATACAGCTACAATGGCACCTAACACTCCAAAGCCGGCAATAATTGCAGGGCCAAGGCCCCGTTTTTCCTTTTTCATCTGCTCACTTACCAAAGTGATACCCGCCCCTAATTCGCCAGCAAGGCCCAGGCCAGCTAAAAACCGGCATGCAGCATACTGCCCGGTTCCGGTAACAAAGGCATTTAAGAATGTAAAAAAAGAATACAATATAATGCTGCCAAACAGCACTTTTAAACGTCCGTACTTATCCCCTATAATGCCCCAGAGAAAACCACCAATAAGCATCCCAAGCATTTGCATGCTTTGCAGGTAATTAATGTCGTTTTTTATATTTTCCGCTGCAACACCTATTGCCTTTAAACTGGTTTCGCCAATTGCCGCCAATGCCATAATATCGTACAGGTCAACAAAAAAACCTAAAGCAGATACAATAATGCCGAGGGTAATGGCCTTGTGGCTGATAGTGATTGTTTTGTTCTGGTTCATACTTTATTCTGCGGTTGAAATAAACCCATTCAGTGCACTTACCGCCACAGTTGCAGGGCTTGCCAAATATATCTGCGCATTTGGATTCCCCATTCTTCCCTTAAAATTTCTGTTGGCGGCACTTATTACCACCTCACCATCCCCCGGCACACCTTCATGGCTGCCTACACATGGGCCACACCCGCTGTTAATGATGGTGCCACCGGCTTCAACTAATATTTGTATCGTGCCATCTGCCAGGGCATTAATTAATACCTGCCTTGAAGCAGGAGCAATCAGCATTCGTACACCCGGTGCAATATGCTTACCCTTTAAAATTCTGGCCGCAATTTGCAAATCATCCAACCGGCCATTGGTACAAGTACCAATAAACGCATAGTTGATTTTTGTGCCTGCATATTTACTTACATCATACACACTATCCGGCGAATCGGGAATGGCCAGCTGTGGTTGCAGCTCAGTTACGTCCAGTTCAGTTATACGGCTGTACACAGCATCCTTATCGGGGTAAACAGGTGTAAAATTACCCGGCAATTGCAAACCGGCAGGATTGACCAACCCTGTTTTGGCTCCAACTTCTGCACTCATATTACAAAGCGCCATGCGTTGCGAAAGGTTTAAACTTTCAACAACAGTTCCTTCATATTCAACAGCCTGGTAAGTGGCTCCACTAATGGAAAGAGTTTTACAAACAAACAACGCAAGGTCTTTACCGGAAACACCGGGATTGAGTTTTCCATTCAGCAACACCTTTATAGTTTGCGGAACTTTCAGCCATATTTTTCCGGTTAACATTACAGCGGCCAGGTCTGTACTGCCAACTCCGCAGGCAAAGGCATTTAATGCGCCATAAGTTGGCGTATGGCTATCGGCCCCTATAAACACGTCGCCCGGTTTTACTTTTTTGTTATCCACCATCACCTGGTGACAAATACCGCTGCCAATATCATACATACTGCAGCCCTGTTCGGCTGCAAACTCCCTCATCAGGTTATGCAGGTTTGCAATCCGTTCGTTTGGGGCAGGTGCTGCATGGTCAATAACCAGGTGAAACTTATTGGCATCAAATAATTTTGTACCACCCATTTCTTTAAATGCCCTGATGGCCAATGGTGCTGTAGTATCAGTAGCCATACAACCATCAACAGGTACAATACACAGTTCCCCGGCCCTTACCACGCTGCCGGCATGTTGTGATAAAATTTTCTCCGCAATCGTTAAGCCATTCATGCCTGTATTGTTTATATGCTGCCGTTATTAATCAATGAATACATCAGCCCCGGCAGTTTTGCCCCCAGTATTGCCTCCATTTCTCTGCTCACTTCTGCCACTTTATGTATATTAATACCGGTTTCGTATCCCATCTGCTGCAGCAGGTGTACAGTATCCTCTGTTGCAATATTTCCGGTAGCACCCTTAATAAAAGGACAGCCCCCCAGCCCGCCAAAAGCAGTATCAAATTGCGTTATCCCGGCTTCCAGTGCGGCATATAAATTTGCATACCCCTTATTCTCAGTATTGTGTAAATGCAGTGCAACCGGTACAGTTCCGCATACATCCAGCACTGCGGGCATCATCCGTTTTATCTGAGCAGGGTTTGCCATCCCTGTTGAATCTGCCAATGCAATCTCCTGCAGACCTGTATCTAAATGATGCCTGACCAAATCATAAACAAGTGCTTCACTTATTGTTCCTTCGTACCTGCAGCCAAAAGCACATTGTATACCGCCCCGTACGGTTATACCATTTTGCAAAGCCAGGGCTACCATCTCCTTAAACTCAGTCCTTGCTTGTACCAGGCTCCTATTTGCATTCTTCAGGCTGTGCGTATTACTGGCAGAGAGTGAAACAGACAGGTGTTTTAATCCGGTGGCTGCGGCTCTTTGCACCCCCCTTTTATTTAATACCAATCCGCTGAACAAAACGCCTGTATTTACAGGCAGTGCCTGTACCACAGCTTCTGCATCAGCCATCTGCGGCACCAATTCGGGGTGTACAAAACCAGCCACCTGAATCCGCCTGACACCTGCGCTGATCAGTTTGTCAATCCATTCGAGTTTTTTAATTACTGGAATAGTAACTGGCAACGTTTGCAGCCCGTCACGCAGGCCCTGCTCTTCGAGTATGATTTGATTGTGAGTGACCATTAATTAGTTAATAAAGTTAACTAATTTAAAGATATGTGATACTTTTATTTGTAAAAACTTGTTTTACTATCATTAATCAAAAATGATATGAAAGTAAAGAAAAAAAAGATACAGATTCTATTTCCTGATACAAATTGTTAAGTTACTTGGCAAACCCGTATCTATAAAGCGTTTCAAATATTTTTTTTGAGTGGGCAATAAAAGGGGACTAATAATTGAAATTACACCACAAAGAAAACAAAATACGTAGTTGAGTATAGATTGTGTTAAGCCTTATCATAAGCGAAAGCAAAATTATGGAATTTAACACC
>JANMDL010000915.1:0-2146 GCA_031376295.1 Chitinophagales bacterium | reverse complement strand
GCCAGATCGGCTCCCAACTCCCTTTATCATCCTTACAACTTTTCGAGTCCGCTGGACGATTGGTTCTTCACTGCGCCACTTCAACTAACGGCAGGAAGAACCTACCGGCTTTCTTTTTATTACCGGCAGGAAGTATCAGGCTATACTGATGCCATTGAAATCAAGCTGGGGCGTTATGCCCAGGGCGATTCTATGACGCTGGCCACTGTGTATTCCAATACCAATGTAAGCAGCACCGGCTATCAATTAGCCACTGTTGATTTTACGGCCCCATCTTCGGGTGTTTATTATCTTGGTATTCATTCTGTCATCGGGTATTATGGCAGGGGAGTAGCCATTGATGATATTAATGTGAATGAATTAAGCCCGGAGCTGGTGATTGCCAATCCGGGTGTAAGTGTTGCAACTGCTGCAACATCAGAAACAATCACGGCAAACTTTACAGTAGCCAACCCTGGTTTGAGCAATGCGGCTGCACACAAAACATATTTTTACTTATCGGCCGACAATGTACTTACGCCCGGCGCCAATGGAGATACGCTGCTTGGTTTTTATAACAATGCAACAGCCATTACTGCCGGCAGCAATACGGGTAACCTCAGCAAGCAATTAACCGTTCCCTGCGCTTTAACGCCGGGTAACTATACGTTGTTTATTGTGGCCGATGGCGAAGGTGTAATTACTGAAATAAACGAAACCAATAACAGGACCTCAGTGCCTATTGCAATTACCGAAGGTGAATACTGGAACGGGCTGGTAAATACATCCTGGGAAACGCCGGGCAACTGGAGCTGCAACCTGGTGCCGGGCCCTACTACCGATGTGGTGATCAACAGTGGTACAGTAGTGGTTCATGTGAGTACCACTATCAGGAGCCTTGCCGTAAAGCCAGGCGTAAATTTTACGGTTGACCCCGGTGTGGTGCTGACTATTTTGCGTTGATGATGATTACCGCTTCTGGCTTTGCCCGTGGTGCCAGTTTTGTTTTAGTAACGTGCGGCAGCAGGACGTGAGACTTGCCAGTGAGCTTGCAGGCCATGCCACTAAATGTTAGCGGTTCGGGCTGTTGTCTCAGGTTGTCTGCAAAACCCGTTGTCAACCGGTTTCTGATTATTTTGTTTCATTTACATATTCTAAAATGTCGCCCGGCTGGCAATTCAGCACTTCGCAAATTGCTTCCAATGTACTAAAGCGGATGGCTTTTGCTTTTCCTGTTTTAAGGATGGAAAGATTAGACAGCGTTAAACCAACTTTTTCGGAAAGCTCATTTAGCGACATCTTTCGCTTTGCCATCATTACATCTAAATTTACAATTATTGGCATAAGCTATATCGTTAAGTCGTTTTCTTTTTGAATTTCTATTCCTCTTTTTACAATTTGCACAATTACAAAAAGGATAACCGCCATAAAAAGCCAAACGTCTGCACCTGCTATGTGCAACGATTGCAAGTCCGCTGATTTTACACCTTGATTAGTCAACCAAACGGAATACTTATACCCGGAATGAGAGAACAGGCCAATGCCTAAAGCCAAAAAAGATTGTATAATAATAAAGTGTCGTAATTCCGTACTGAAAGGTTGGGAAATCTTTAGTTTTTTGTCTGTAAATAGTTTTACAATGAGGTAAAACATGATAGCTTTCAACACCGCTACAATAATCATTGTCAGCGTGATGACCATAAAATGTCCCTTGTCAAATTTGTAAAGGCCTGATAAATATTCATTTCCTTCCCAGAAATTTTCAGCCCCAAGCGGGTTTATAAACAGTGTAATAAAAGTATTTACAGTAATGCCGCCAGCTTCAACACATAGTCCCAAAAAAATAATCCATGAAAGTATTTGCAGCACTTTCAAAATCTGAGTGGTTGTGATTTTAATTTCCATAATTATTTGTCAGTTTTAAAATGTAATGCAAATATCAGGTAAAAATTATTGATAAACAATAAATTTATTTTAAAAAATGATAAATATGGTATAAAACTCTAAAAATCAATCAGATAAAATTGTGGGGCCGATATTGGAGAAGTATAGTTGTGCCAGGTGAGTTTTAACCGCTTCGGTCTCCAGCATTATCTCCGCCGTTGTTGTGTCTTTTTACCAACAACGATTCTTTTTAGCAGGATGATTGTATGCTGTAACCTCAAAC
>JANMDL010000890.1:0-14729 GCA_031376295.1 Chitinophagales bacterium | reverse complement strand
AGTAATTGCAGCCGCTTACTTTCAGGATTCACAACAATCTGCACAGCACTGCCATCTGCGGCCGGTGCCTGGTAGCCTGCATCTTCCACAGCAAATCCTTTTTCCGGCAGTTCAAAACCAGTTGGTGCATCCAGCATTACCTGTTCGCCTTTATCATTGGTCAATGTATCGGTAAGCGGGTTAAAGCTTAAATCACCGGCAATGGCCAGCGCAGTTACTAATTCCGGGCTTCCCACAAAAGCCAGTGTATTGGGGTTGCCATCAGCACGCTTGGCAAAATTCCGGTTAAAAGAGTGTACAATGGTGTTTTTCTCCTGCTTTTCGGCACCCATCCTGTCCCACATACCTATGCAGGGGCCGCAGGCATTGGCAAATACAGTAGCGCCAATCTGCGCAAACACCTCTAAAAAACCATCCCTCTCAATGGTAAATCGCACTTGCTCGCTGCCCGGCGTAATGGTAAATTCAGAATTCAGTTTCAGGCCTTTTGCAGATACCTGGCGGGCCAGGCTCACCGCACGGCTGATATCTTCGTAACTGGAGTTGGTGCAACTGCCAATCAGTCCCACTTCAATTTTAGTGGGCCAGCCGTTTGCGGCTGCCGCCTCCTTCATTTTAGAAATGGGCGTAGCCAGGTCGGGGGTAAAAGGCCCGTTTAAATGCGGCTCCAGTTCACTCAGATTAATTTCAATAACCTCGTCAAAATATTTTTTGGGGTCGGCATATACTTCCGCATCACCCGTTAAATGTTCTTTAATACCATCGGCCAGCAGGGCTACCTCTTCACGGCCGGTAGCGGTAAGATAGCGCTTCATGCTTTCGTCGTAGCCAAAAGTGCTGGTAGTAGCGCCAATTTCAGCACCCATATTACAAATAGTGCCTTTTCCCGTACAACTCATGCTGGTAGCGCCTTCGCCAAAATATTCCACTACGGCACCAGTACCACCTTTTACAGTTAATATGCCTGCTACTTTTAAAATCACGTCCTTAGGAGCCGTCCAGCCATTCAGTTTGCCGGTAAGTTTTACCCCAATCAGTTTGGGAAATTTAAGCTCCCATGGCAATCCAGCCATCACATCACAAGCATCTGCGCCGCCCACACCAATAGCAATCATCCCCAGGCCACCGGCATTTACGGTATGGCTGTCAGTACCAATCATCATGCCTCCGGGAAAGGCATAGTTTTCTAATACCACCTGGTGTATGATACCAGCGCCCGGTTTCCAGAAGCCAATACCATATTTATTACTTACTGATGCCAAAAAACCAAATACTTCGCTGCTCTCGGTTACCGCTCTTTCAAGATCAGTTTTACTGTTGTCTTTTGCCACAATAAGGTGATCGCAATGTACGGTGGAAGGCACCGCCACAGCGGTTCTGCCTGCCTGCATAAACTGTAAAAGGGCCATTTGGGCGGTAGCATCCTGCATGGCCACCCTGTCTGGTGCAAAATCCACATAACTGGTTCCTCTTTCAAAAGGGGTAGTGGCATTACCCTGCCAAAGGTGTGCATACAATATTTTTTCGGTAAGTGTCAAAGGTCTGCCAACTGCTGCCCTTGCTGCTGTAACCCTTTCTGCAAAACCTGCGTACAGTTTCCTTATCATGTCAATATCAAAAGCCATAGAAAATATGATTTAACGTTATAGAATGAAAAATTTTAAAGAACCAAGTTTGAGTGGTGCAAAATTACTGAAAAAAGGGGTATGGTTAGCGGTGTCTAAAGCCTTATTTAAAACTAATTTTGGTTTTGGCAGGTTTATTTTTTATATTAGCGTAATGAATCGGTTCAGGTATTTTATTGAGTGGCATGTATTTGGTGTTTGCAGCGCCATTGGTGAAAAAATGGGGGTGGCAACCTCTACCATCAGGAAGTATTTTATTTATATTTCTTTCCTTACTATGGGGTCGCCAGTTATTTTTTACCTTTTTATCGCTTTTTGGATGAACATTAAGAATTACATACTGAATGCAAGGCGCAACCCGCTGAGATACCTTTAACAGCTTTGATAACTTTTTCCGGCTGAGTTACTGTATAACCTAAAACCAACAATATTGTTTTTATTCGAATACAAGCATAACGATTACAAGCTGCTCATTAATGATATGGCAAGCCAGCTTGGAGTAACCCTGCAGAATGATACACTGATTTTACCTGAAAATGTGGCAGATGGGTATTACAGGATGCTGACACTGCCTAATGGTTTGCAGGCCAACCTCATTAACTGCACATTTAATTGCAACTGGTACCTTCACCGCAAATATGCAAAGGAAGAATATTACACATTAAGGTTTGACGAGTTTACCATACCAGGCGACCTGGTAATGTCAATTGATAATGAACGGCAGATTGAAAAGCAAACGGTGAAGTCGTTAATTTACCTTACTTCGTCCCTGTTTGATTTTTCTTATCTTGGTACAACAGGCACCCGTGTAAGAGGTATTAATATCCTGCTTAAACCCGAATTTTTAAGCCAGTACCTGGGCCTGCCGGGTACAGATGACCTGCTTAAGAATTACCTGGCACTAAAGGCAGAAAGTTATAATGTAGAGCATATTGATATGGATTATCAGCGGCTGATGAATGAAATTTTATATCCCGATCCCGGAAACCCATTTCCGGATTTATACCTGCTCAACAGAATTCAACTGCTTATTGAAAAATTCTTTACCCGGTTGCATAACCTTGCCAATAAGCAACCAATGAGTATTAGCCTTAATAACGCAGATATAAACAGGATTATGCAGGTAGAACATTTGCTCACGGGCGATTTTTCGGGCAGGCCTCCGTCTATTGCACAATTGGCAAAGGCCAGTGCAATGAGTGTTTCCAGTTTCAAATCAAATTTCAAATTAATTTACGGACAGCCTGTTTATACATATTACCAGGAACACCGGCTGCAGAAGGCCAGGGAACTGCTGCTAAGCGGAAAATACAATGTAAAGAAGGCAGGAGAAGCAGTGGCTTATGACAGTTCATCCAACTTCATCACTGCTTTTAAAAAACAATTCAATATTTCACCAGGGGCACTGCTTATCAGGTAAGCACGTTCTTTAAAATGGGTAAAAACCGTTTTTTTTAGTATACAACTGATATGCCTGATCTTTTATTTGGAACCTGTTTTTTTCAGAAGGGCATATTTATTTTTGTTTAAATTTGCTTTGCTAATTGTAAATTCGATTGAAGCAATGATACAATTTATATATAACGATAAAGATTATCAAGCCGTTCAGGAAGGATTTGCAAAAGCTGTTGGAGGTAAAGTGCAAAACAACCGGCTGCTTTTTCCGGAAACATTTGCTACAGGAACCAATGAAGTAATTTTGCTGCCTAACGGATTACAGACTGCATTAATAAACTACACCATCAACCAGGATTTTTTAATAAAACGTGAAAAAACAAGAGAGGAGTTTTATACACTCCGGTTTGATGTGCTCAGCATTAAGGAAAAACTTATTGTAGGAATTGACGAAGATTCCATCAGCGATCAGCAACATGTAAGGGCTGCAGTAATGCTCACCAGCTCGTTATTTGACTTTACTTATTTTGCTTCAAAAGGGGGTAGCATCAGGGGTATTAACATATTAATTACTAAGGAATGGCTGGCTACGTACCTCGGTATAAAAAGTGGAGACGAAGTGTTAAACCAGTATCTTTCGCTCAAAATGGCCAGTTTTAATATGGAGCCATTAGATGCAGGCTACCGGGAACTGATGAATGAAGTGCTGGCAGAAAGCCCGGAACCGCGGTCGCCGCTGAATCTTATTATGATTCAAAACCGCATTATGATGCTGGTAGAACGTTTCTTCACCAGGTTGTACAACAAAATGAAGGACTTAAAAGAAGTGGTATCTATTGACAATGATGAAATGCAGCGAATGATGGATGCCGAGGCATTGCTGGTAAAGGATTTTTCGGTGCCAGCTCCAACCATACCCGAGCTGGCAAGGCATACAGCCATGAGTGAAACAAAATTCAAAAATCAGTTCAGAAAGATATACCAATCCGGGCCGTATGAATATTTCCAGAAAAACAGGATGCAGCGTGCCAGGTACCTGTTGCTAACCCGTAAACACTCTGTAAAGGAAACGGGGCAGCAATTAGGATTTAATAACCTCAGTAATTTCACCATAGCTTTTAAAAAGGAATTTGGCATTCTGCCGAGTGAGGTATAAATATTGGTGTTTAAACGCTGTTTTTCACAATTACTGCCTTTTACGGGGATAAAAAAAACTTATTCAGTTACTGGATGAACAATATTAGCAATAACTTTGTATCGTATTAGTACACGATAGGCCGCTTTAGAACCAATCTAAGACCAATATCGGGAGTTTTTCCAATAAACTCCATCCCCCAAAAGGTTAAATGGTTAAACCGTATTGTCCCTCTGCCAAAGCGGAGGGGCTTTTTTTACTCAGATAGTATCGCCTAAGTTATCCACTTTAATCATTACCTCATCATTCAGAAACTGCTTGTAAGCCTTGAGTTTTTCGGTAAGGGCGGGGTGGCTCAGTGCCAGTATCTGTGCGGCCAGTATTCCTGCATTTTTGGCTCCGTTAAGTGCTACTGTAGCTACAGGTACGCCATTGGGCATTTGCAATATAGAAAGCATGCTGTCCCATCCATCAATAGAATTAGACGATTTTACCGGCACCCCGATAACGGGTAAAATACTGATAGCCGCCACCATACCGGGTAAATGGGCAGCACCACCAGCTCCGGCAATAATCACTTTCAAACCTCTGTCTCTTGCATTAGCAGCATAATCGAACATGCGGTGCGGTGTACGGTGGGCAGATACGATGGTCATTTCGTATTCAATGCCAAATTCATCCAGAATCAGTGCTGCATTGCTCATTACAACCATATCACTGTCACTGCCCATAATAATACCTACAATCGGGTTTGCCATGTCTGTTTTTTTACAAAGATAATTTTCTATTTTGATACCACCTTCAGTGTTTGCTTAATACGGTTAGCCTGGTGAATAAGTTCCTGGCGTTCTCTGCTTAATACTGTTACATGCCCCATTTTTCTGCCGGGTTTTGTTTCAGTTTTGCCATAAATGTGTATAAAGCAGTTTTCAATCTGCAGTACTTCCTCCAGCCCTTCATAATGTGCAGGGCCGCTATGGCCTTCGGCGCCCAGCAGGTTTACAATAGCAGCAGGTAAAATATGATCTGTATTACCAAGGGGGTAATTGAGCATAATGCGCCAGAGCATATCAAACTGTGAAGAATAATTTGCTTCAATGGTATGATGCCCGCTGTTGTGTACCCTTGGCGCTGTTTCATTTACATATATTTCACCCGCCCTGTCAATAAACAGTTCTACTGCAAAAATTCCGGGGCTTTGCAGGTCCTTTACCACTTTGCGTGCAATGGCTTCAATGCGCCACAATGCTTTTTCGGGTATGTCTGCGGGGCTAAGCTGGTAATTCAGCAGGTTTAGATAAGGATCAAAAAGCATGTCAACAGCAGGGTAGAGGGCTGTATCACCATTATCACCAACACCAATAATCACTGCAATTTCTTTGTGTATGTCCACCATCTTTTCCAGTACCGATGGTGCATCAAACCCTTTCGCAATATCTTCAGAGGTTTTAAGCAGTTGCACACCACGGCCATCGTAGCCGCCCTTGCCAATTTTGTGTACAGCAGGTAAAAAACCGGTGTGCTGGTGTATGTCCTCTTTTTTATGGGTTATTTCAAATGCAGCAGTAGGTATGCCCCCATTTTTGTAAAACTGTTTTTGGAGTATTTTATCTTTTATCGTTCTTAGCGCCGATGGTTTAGGGTAAATTTTAACGCCTTCAGCCTCCAGCTTTTCCAGGGCATCTTCATTTACATTTTCTATTTCGATGGTTATAGCATCCAGCCCTTTGCCAAAATTATATACTTCCTCAAAATTATTGATATCGCCTTTGGTAAAGTGGTGGCAAAGATGTGCCGCAGGGCAGTTGGCATCATTTTCCATCACAAAGGTTTCCACCGGGTAGTTGGCTCCTGCCTGTAATAACATTCTGCCCAGTTGCCCTCCGCCAAGAATCCCTATTTTTTTCATGTATATATATTGTGCCGCTAAGATACAGCAGGTATTTTTATGGGCTGAAAGCTTTTTAGTAGTAAACAAAAACCGTTGGTACTTCGTTGATAACTATTCTTCCGGTTCGGGATAATTGCGCTTACGGCCCTGTAAGTACTTCAGGTGTATAATTTCGCTTACAGGTTTGTTTTGCAACTTACTTTCCAGCCACGAAATAACGTCTAAGTAGGCAAAAGACCTGGTTTCGAACCGGCTTTTTTCAAACATTTTAATCTTGCTTAAAAAATTCACCATTTCAGCTTTAAGCTTGTCAGGCGTTATTTTGATGGCGCTTTTCAAAAACCTGAACATTTCTTCCTCTACCACTGTAAAGTTTTTCATGCGGGCCATAAAGCGGTAAACCGATTTCACCAGGTGTTCAATAATATCAAAATTGCCCATTTCGTAATGCGCCATCAGGTGAAGCAGGCGTGCATAGCACTGCAGGTCGTACCGCAGGTCTATGGAGTCGTTGATAATGCGCTGCAGGTAATCAATACAGGTGCTGTAATCGCCATTGCCAAAATACAGTGAAGCTGTTTTGTAGTTGAACACCAGTATTCTGTGCCTGTCTATCAGTAAATGATACTGCTGCAGCTTTGCTTCAATATGCGGTACCAGCAGCAGGCCCTCAGCAAAAGTACCCTGCATAAAATGCTGGTTAATTTTGGCAATATGTATGTAAATAAATGTCTGTACCAGAAAGTTTTCGTGCTGGGTAACCCGGTCAGTTTTTGCAAAAGCTTCAAATTTTTTAATAGTAAGGTCAAACTGCTGGTGGTTGCGCAGGTCAAAATGTGCGTTCATCAGGTTATGAAGGCCCTTTATATAGTGTCCTGTTTCAACTCTTATCATCAGCGGATTGTTGCTGAAAAGATCAACCCACTTTTGGGAGTAGCGGTAATACTGTAAAAAATCCTGCCGGATAAAAGCGTAAGTAGAATGGCTTTGGTACAGGTAAAGTTTTTCGTAAAAACCGCCCGGTTCTGCAGCAGTAGCAGGCATGTTTTCTCCAAAAAAAATCCTGATGTCTTTTTCATCCTCCTGGTTGCGGGTATGCCCGTTTTTAATATACCAACTGTATAATTGCAGCGCAAGGTTGCTTAGCTGCACTACACTTTGTGTGCGGTTGATAGTTTCAAGTGCTTCTATAGCCAATAAACCCGATTTTTCCTGCAGGCTGCGGGTAATATGCAGTGTTTCAATCCTTTTTTCCAGCGCAATTAACTGTGTAAGGTGATTGAGCTTTTCATTGGTACGGGCAGTTTCCTTTGCCTTTTCCACTATGCGAAGGCTTTGGGCAAAAAGCCCTTTTTTATACAGGATATGGGCATAGTCAAACTGTTCGTTAAGTTGCAGGTCAATGCTGTCGGCACTTTTCAGCAGGCGCAGGCTGGCTAATATTTCTCTGTACAGGTGCGTTTTAAGATTGTGCAACTGCGGCTTTTCGATGCTGCTTAGTTTTTTCAGCAGCAACTTTTCATCGTAAGCATGCAGCTTATCCAGCGCATCAAAAAGCTGTACTATTTTAAGGTCCTGCCGGGCAGAACTTCTTTTGATATACAATTTAAAATGCCTTTTTTCGGCCTTTTCCAATGTGTGAATCAATTGAAATAATATGTCTGTTTGTTTGTTGGGCATCATAAATAAAATCTGATAAAATGCAGTGGCAATAGTGTTTTCAGCTTGCTGAAACGCTGGTTGACACCATTAAAAGCCTGACATTATCGCCATGATAATGCACAAAACCTGTTTACTTTTGAATTGTTAAACAGGTTTTCATACAGCAGCAACCGTTAAAGCAGGCAATCGTTGAAAACCGGTTACAACTGAGCCGGAACAGTAAAGAATAATTTTACATCTTTCATATAGCAAGCAATCGTTTCGCCCCTTGTTTCTACAGGGGGCTATTTTTATGCAAAATAGGAAAAAATGTTGTGATGGCACAAGAGAATTTAACCGTAAATAAATTGAGGTACATATACATTGCCAGGCATTTACCAATTATACACCATATTCACTTCCAGATCAGGGTGAAGACTTTTCATTACCGGGCAGTTATTACCGGTTCGTTCCAGTATAACCCTGTCCTTTTCAGCCAGTTGCAGCGCCGGAGGAAATGTTAAAATAACGTCAATTTTTCCTATGCGGCGGGGCTCGGGTATCATGTGTTTGGTTACTTCTGCAGTAGTACCGTCCATATCAATGCCCATATCATTTGCCTTCATGGCCATGGTAGTTACAGCACAGGCGGCCAATCCCACGCAAATGGTGTCAGTAGGCGAAAACCTTTCACCCTTTCCCCTGTTATCGGTAGGAGCATCGGTTTCAATAATAGTTCCGCTTTGCAGGTGGGTACATTCGCACCTTAAATTACCTTTATATACAACAGTTGCTGTCATTGTCTTATTTTTGTGTAAATTTATACAAGTAAAGCTCATACATGAAGAAAATATTTGCACTTTTATTAGCTGTTGCTTCAATTTTGCCATCAATGGCCCAGGATAACAAAAAAAATAAAAAGGCTGAGCGCAGGCAGCGTATTTCAGCATTGATAAAGCAGGAAGAAGAAGGTGTGATTGCGTATCGTAAGCACACAATATACGGTGTAAAGCTTACCAATGATGGTTATGGTGCCTTTTTGGAAATAGGCCGGGCAAGTTCTATCAGGAAAGCAATGCTTTTCCAGTTGGAAATTACTGAGCGCAAACATCCAAAGGAAGATAAGGCAGTAGACCTGGCCACAGGAGTATTGATTACTTATGGCAAGCAGAACTTTGTTTACCCGGTACGATTGGGGGCACAGTTTCAATACCTGCTGGGTAATAAGAGTAATAAGAATGGAGTAAGTGTATCTGCAAATGGTGGAGGTGGACTTAGTATTGCCCTGTTGAGGCCCTACTTGCTGGAAGTGCCGGATGGCCTTGGGGGGCTTAAATATGTAGGGTATGATTCTCCCGACAGTACTTTATTTTTAACAGGGCCATATACAAGAAATCCTGGATTGGGCACAGGATGGAAAAGCCTGAAAGTAACACCAGGCGCTTATGCAAAAGCAGCTTTGCGTTTTGATTACGGAAGATACAATGAAGTGGTTTCTGCACTGGAAGTAGGGGTAATGGCCGAATTTTACAGTAAAAAAATACCGCAGATGGTATACGAAAAGCAGCGCAATCTCTTTTTATCAGCCTATGTGTCAATTATGTTCGGACGGAGGAAGTAATGGGCAAATGTGCAAATGGGACAATAAGCAAATAAGACAATGTGTAAATGCCTGAGGAATGGTGAAGGTTATGCAACTTTGAACTTTCAAACTTTCAATTTTGGATTTTGAACTTTCAACCCTCAACTTTCAATTATCAACTAAAAAGAGATGACAGAAGAAATACTGCTGGAGCAAAAACCAAAAAAGCCCAACTGGTTGAGGGTAAAGTTGCCAATAGGGGAAGAATACAAGCATGTAAGAAGTTTGGTGGATAAGCATAAGCTGCACACCATTTGTGAAAGCGGCAATTGCCCTAATATGGGTGAATGCTGGGGCGAAGGAACAGCCACTTTTATGATACTGGGCAATATTTGCACCCGCAGTTGCGGCTTTTGTGCGGTGGCTACCGGCAGGCCGTTACCTGTTGACTGGGATGAACCCCAGCGTGTGGCAGAAGCCATTCACCTGATGAAAGTAAAGCATGCGGTAATAACTTCGGTAGACAGGGATGAACTGAAAGACGGTGGCAGCATCATTTGGTACAACACAATCAAAGCCGTAAAAGCGCTTAACCCTGCTACCACATTGGAAACCCTGGTACCCGATTTTAAGGCAAATAAAGAAAATATACAACGTGTTATTGATGCAGCTCCCGAAGTGGTGAGCCATAATATTGAAACAGTGGAGCGCCTTACCAGGCAGGTACGCATACAGGCAAAATACCGCCAGAGCATGGAAACACTGAGGATATTAAAAGAGGGTGGTATGAGAACTAAAAGTGGTATCATGCTTGGGCTTGGTGAAACAAAAGAAGAAATAATACAAACTTTACAAGACCTGTACAGTAATGGAGTTGATGTGGTAACAATCGG
Organism: Chitinophagales bacterium; assembly: GCA_031376295.1. Classification (GTDB taxonomy): domain Bacteria; phylum Bacteroidota; class Bacteroidia; order Chitinophagales; family Chitinophagaceae; genus Ferruginibacter. Next base: position 4,567 of record JANMDL010000890.1, on the reverse strand, counting down.
ACAGTACCTTCAGCCCACACAAAAGCATCTCAAAGTACAGCGTTTTGTTCACCCCGATGAATTTGCAGAGCTGCGTGACATAGGTTATGAGATTGGGCTTGATTATGTAGAAAGCGGCCCGCTGGTACGTTCATCCTACCATAGCGAAAAGCATGTGATACAGGGATGGGGCCGTAATAAATGGATGGAAGAAAAAGAAAACAGTTTGTAAAACATCATCAATTCAATAGTAAAAATACCGCTTTTAAACAGGGCGGTATTTTTTATGCCCTTACTTAAAAGGCATTAGCTGCTTACCAGTAACGTTATAAACAGGGTGTGTGTAATCATTTTTTTTCTTTGTGAAAAAAGGTAATGCTTAAATAACATGATTTGATTATATTTGGTCAAACAATTTTTTTTATCAGTAAACCCCTTAATTATGAGCAACCAACTAGAAGTATTAGGCTATCCTGATACCATTACAGAAGAAGATGCAATCCGGATTACCACCAACTGGCGCAATTTTATGGGCAAAGGAAACCCGGATTTCATCAGGGCTTTTGAAATTCCGCTGGATGATTTGGTAAATGCAGCAGCCCTTACACAAAAGTACGGCGGAGTTGGTGTAAGAGCCTATATCGGCCTTAATGCAGAAGGCGACCCTAATAGTGCTAAACTGGCTATTGTGCCTATTGATGTAAAGGGTAACGATATTCTTAAAGTGCCCATGCAGGAAGGCCAAAAGGCAGTAGCTGATGAAGAGGAAAGCACAATTTTTGACTTTACGAATCCATGCCCCCAGGCCTGCGATTTGAACAGCCCGCTTTTCGGGCCATAGTTTTAATTGCAGATGATTTTTCAATATAACTGTCAGGGTTAACGATGGAAGTAACTTTCATGGGAGTAATAGTGCCTTTGTCAATATTGCTCCCTTTATTTTTTGGTATATATCAATACAATGCACTTACACGGCCTGCCAGGTATATCCTTTTGTACCTTGCAGTCTCCGGCATTATCAACCTTTCCGCAACCATAATCGGCAAATTCTATCACAGTAATAACCTGCCGCTGTTGCACATTTTAACGGTACTGGAACTGTATATATTCGTATTGTTTTACCAGCAATTATTGTTCAGCAGCCGTATTCTTGTTATGTTCCGCCTGCTGCCGCTTGTATTTCTTGCAGCCTGTGTGTTCAATGCCGTTTTTTTTCAGGATATATATACCTACAACAGTTATGCCCGTTCATTAGAAGCACTTATCATCATGCTGCTGGCCATTAACTATTTTGCAAAAATTGCAGCTTCTCCTCAAGGCAGTAAAATTTATGCACTTCCCGGCTTCTGGTTTAATACGGCTGCTTTTCTCTATTTTTCAGGTGCTTTTATGCTGTTTATTTTTTCTAACTTTATTGTAAGGGTATCAAGGTATAATTTCAATATCATCTGGAATATACACGCTTCATTGGTACTGCTTATGTACGTATTGTTCACTATAGGATTTGTTAAATGCAAAAAATAACTGATAATATATTTCTGCTGGTGTTGTTTGCCATGACGGGTACTTTCATACTTGCAACATCATTTGTATTTTTCTTTCTTCGTTATCAGCGCAGGGCACAGCAGCAAAAAGAAGCAATGCAAAAAGCTGAACTGGAGCACAGCGAAAATTTGCTTCATGCGGCTCTGCAGTCGCAGGAAGATGAGCGCAGGCGCATTGGCCGTGACCTGCATGATGATGTAGGGGCAGCCCTGTCGAACCTGCGGATGGTAATGGGGCAGGGGAGCAAAGCCGCAATTGAAACTGATATGGGAACACCAGCTTACAAACCGCTTATAGACAATATCATTACAACAGTGCGAAACATATCTCATAGTTTATCACCGCCGGGGCTGGAGCTTTTTGGCCTGGAGCATACACTGCATGAACTGTGCGATACTTTCAATACTTCCGGCGTAATCAGGCTTTCTTTTATAAATGATGCCGGCAGCAGGATGGATGCAATGGATAAAAATGCAGCATTGGCGGTTTACCGGGTGCTGCAGGAGTTAATTTCCAATACCATTAAACATGCTGAAGCAAAAAAAATCGTCATCAGATTTTGCATTGAGAATGAGCGGCTTGTACTGGTATATTCCGATGATGGCAAAGGCTTTGCTGCTGCTGCGGTAAAAAAAACCGGCATGGGGCTGCAGAATATAGAAGCCAGGCTCAGTATGGTGCAGGCAGTTTTCACTGTTAATACCAGCCCGGGAAATGGCATTGTTGTGAGAATTATATTATCAAAATAGGAAACATAACAATAAATTTGCAGCATGGACAAAATCAGGATAGCCCTTGTGGATGATCAGCAACTTTTCAGGCATGGCCTGGCAGGGCTTATTCAGTCCGTACCTGAATTTGAACTGGTGGCCGAAGCTGAGAATGGCAGGGTGATGCTGGATACTTTAAAAGCGCTGGAAGTGCTGCCAGATATTGCGCTGATAGACATGCATATGCCAGAAATGAACGGGGTGGAGCTGAATGAAGTGCTGCAGAAAGAATACCCTTCTGTAAAAGTACTTGTACTTTCGGTATACGACCAGGAACGCTTTATCAGTAAAATGATTGAAGCAGGAGCTTGTGGTTATCTTACTAAAAATTGTGAAATAAGTGAACTGGTAACTGCCATACACTCCACTTATAAAACAGGTTTTTACTTTAACAATGCCACGCTTCAGGCAATGCGCAAGTCGGCACAGTTTAAAGATGCTGACATACGCAACATAAGCAATATCCCCATAGAGCTAACCAGCCGGGAATCTGAAATACTGCAATTGCTTTGCCAGGAGTTTACCAATGCAGAAATAGGAGAGAAACTTTTTATCAGTGTGCGTACTGTAGAAGGACACCGCAATAACCTGCTTTCCAAAGCTGGCTGCCGCAACAGTGCCGGGCTTGTAATCTTCGCTATAAAGAATAATCTTTTTGAGATAGGACTTTAATGATTAGTTGTATCCAGAAATTATTGCCCGGTTTTCACATTTTTTTTCCATTTCGTTTGCTGCAGCAGTTTTATACATAATACTAACCAGCGTGAATTCATAGCTCTCATAAAAGATTTGGCAGCAGCATTTGGCAAAATGAAGGGGAAACCTTATCTTTGCAATCCTAAAAAATGGCTGCGTAGCTCAACTGAATAGAGCATTTGACTACGAATCAAAAGGTTTCAGGTTTGAATCCTGACGCGGTCACAAAAAAGAGGTTGTTTCAGATGAAACAACCTCTTTTTAATATAGTTGCAGTAAGTGGTTACAGCCCGCTTAAAAAACCGGTGTGTATATAATCTACCACATTTACAAGGTTATTGGTTTCCTCAAATACTTTCAACTGCCTGTCTGCCCCCGTACCCTGCTCCAGCATTTTGTGTACATTGTTAACTGCATGGCGGCTGCCCAGATGTGGTACTACATCATCAATAAAGTCGAGCAATTCGTATATTAAAATACGGGTATTCACTTCACTTTCCTTGCCAAAATCAATCATACTTCCATCAATGCCATAGCGGCCGGCCCGCCACTTATTTTCATTAATCAGGGCCCGGGAATACTGTATAAAGTTCAGGTTCTGCATCTTCAGCTTATAAATTTTGGCGCAAATACCCTGAAAAAGTGCAGCAATGGTAATGGTTTCCTGTACCGTCATGGGTACATCGCATATCCTGAATTCAACGGTATTGAAAAAAGGGTGAACCCGCAGATCCCACCAGATTTTTTTGGCGTTGTCGATACAATTGGTTTTTACTAAAAGTTTCACATAGTTATCATATGCCTCAATACTCTCAAAAGTATCCGGTATGCCCGTACGTGGAAACTTGTCAAAAACCTTTGTGCGGAAGGATTTATAGCCCGTTTTTCTGCCTTCCCAAAAAGGAGAGTTGGTACTTAGTGCATAGATATGCGGTAAAAAATAGCGTGTGCTGTTGGCAATATGATTGGCCATTTCACGGGTTTCCATGCCCACGTGTACGTGGAGGCCGAAAATAAGGTTACTACGGGCTGCCTCCTGTAATTCGTTTACAATTTCATTGTAACGTGCATGTTCGGTTATCAGTTGGCTTTCCCAGTGGCTGAAGGGATGGGTACCCGAGGCTCCTATCCAAAGCCCAAGGTCTTCTGCAATACCACTGATTGTTTTGCGGAGTGTACCTACATCCATAAAAGCTTCATCCACATCCTGGCATATATCCGTGCCTACTTCCACTACAGCCTGGTGCATCTCAGCTTTTACTTTATCTTTAATCACCTTCTGCCCTTCGTGAACAATCTTTTGCTCATGACTTTTAAGTTCCCGGGTTACAGGGTCTATCACCATGTATTCTTCCTCTACACCCAGTGTAAAATGTTTATATGAAATATTACCCATATTGTTTGTCGCTTTTACTTTTGATAAATAATAAAATCAATGGTTTAATTACTGTATATTGTTCTGCTGCCTTCCAAATATATCATCAATAGAAATGGTAAAACCCTTCAAAACTGCTGACTCGATAGTATCATCTGTTTCATAAATAACAGGCTTTCCGTATTTGTCATTTTCATTCAGC
>JANMDL010000818.1:0-5656 GCA_031376295.1 Chitinophagales bacterium | reverse complement strand
GGTAATTTTGTTTTTTTAATAGATGTATCCGGCAGTATGGATATGCCCAACAGGCTGCCACTGCTCAAAGCAGCCTTTCAGATGCTGGTAAAAAACCTCCGGGAGAAAGATACAGTTTCAATAGTAATGTATGGAGGTACAGTAGGTATATGGCTGCAGCCAACAAGCGGTGCCGAAAAAGAAAAAATCATTGCATCTATTGAGGAATTGACAGCTTCCGGCGATACTCCGGGCGAATCGGCTATAATGACAGCTTATCAACTGGCCCGTAAAAGTTTTATAAAAGGTGGAAACAACAGGGTGATATTGGCCACTGATGGTGATTTTAACGTGGGCAATATTTCGGAAAAAGCACTGGAGGAAATGATTACCAAAGAGCGGCAATCAGGAGTTTACCTTACCTGCCTTGGTGTGGGTATGGGCAACTACAAAGATTCAAAATTAGAAACACTTGCCAAAAAAGGCAATGGTAATTTTGCTTATTTAGATGATATCCACGAAGCCGAAAAAGTGCTTGTAAAAGAATTGACACAAACCTTTTATGCGGTGGCAGATGATGTGTTTTTGAATATTCAGTTTAATGCCGATTTGGTAAAGCAATACCGCCTGATCGGTTTCGATAATAAAAAGGATGCCATAGCAGACAGTACCGGTGAAATGGAAGGCGGCGAAATTGGCAGTGGCAGCAGTGTAATGGCTGTATTTGAAATAGAACCGGCAAAAGAAGTAGTGCCAGCCGATAACCATTCAGGCAATCTTGCAACAGTAAGTATGCGCTACCGCCTTTGTAATGACAGTTCGTATAAAAAAACTGATTATACCTGTACTTCCAATTATCTCGATTTTAAAAATATTAATCATGAACTGCAGTTTGCCACAGCAGTAACCATGTTCGGACTTAAACTCCGGCAGTCGAAACATATAAAGTACGCCGACTGGAACGATATAGAAATCATTGCTACGGCTGCTGCAGATACCAACAATTACCTGCAGAACCAGTTTTTACAACTGGTGGATAAGGCACGTAAAATATACAGTTCACGTAAAAAGAAAAAGAAGGATGATGAATAGGCGGCAGTATAGTTTAACTTACACTAAATTCTTTTTTATAATTAACGGGCTGCTTCTCAATGGATCAATTTCAGCAATTAGAAAAATTTATCAGCGCTGTTATACCGCTTGATGAGGCGGTGCTGAAGCAGTTCATTGCTCCATGGACAGCATGCAGTGAAAAACGCAAAACAATCCTCACCAGGGCAGGCGATACCGAACGCTATCTTTATTTTGTAACTGAAGGCATACAGCGGGTGTATTATTTTGATGAGCAGGGCAGGGAAGCTACCATTGTATTTACCTATCCTCCCTCTTTCGGCGGTGTGGCAGACAGTTTTCTTACACAATCCCCATCAAGATTCTTTGCTGAAACATTAACCCCTTCTGCATTTTTAAAAATCAGTTTTTTACAAGTAGATGAATTGATGCAGCAGCACAGGGAGATAGAAAAATTTATCAGAATCGCTACCAATTATGCTTTTGCCGGTGTGCTGGAAAGACTGGTGGAAATACAGTGTTTTTCGGCAGAAGAAAAATTTACGGCCTTACTAAAACGCAGTCCGCATCTTTTAAACCTTATTCCGCATAAATACATTGCCAGCTATCTTGGTATGGATGCCACCAATTTCAGCAAATTACTGGGCAAAATAAGGTTGTGAACAGTAAAATCTTGGTATTGACCAAGAATAATTGCTTACTGCTGCTGCAACTTTGTGGTATAAATTTTACAAAATGAAATATTTATCACAAACTTTGCTGGACGACCTGTACAATCAAACAGAAACAGCAATAGAAAAGACAATAGGCCATTGGCAACAACTGCCGCTGCATATACTCAAGCAGTCTCCCGGTGCCGGCAAATGGAGTGCTGCACAATGCCTTGAGCACCTCAACAGTTACGGACGTTACTACCTGCCTGCCATTGAAAAAGCATTCACTGCATCTTCTTTACCACCAGCTATAGAATTCAAAAGCGGCATACTGGGTAATTACTTTTATAAACTGATGCTGACTGACAGCAGCGGTAAAATACGAAAGAAGATGGCGGCTCCCAAAAATCATCAGCCACCTGCAAACCTGGATGCGGCTATTGTACTCGGCGAATTCATCAGCCAGTTGGAAAAGACAGGTCAGTTACTCACGGCGGCAAGGCAAAAGAATCTGGGTAAGGTGAAAGTACCCATTTCCATTGCGCCGTACATTAAATTAAAGGCCGGTGATGTATTGTTGTTTTTTATAGCACATATCCGGCGGCATATGCAACAGGCAGAAAGGGCGTTGAAAGCTGCTGGTTCAGTAACAGCAAATGCAGTACCTGTTTAAATTGATAAAATAAAGAGAACTCGAAACTGCATGCTGCCATTTGATGCCTATCTTTAAGGGCATAAACAGCGTCTATGGCAGAAGAAATGGCTGGCGGCATAAAAGAAGGAGATAGCCCGCAACTCAAACGTACACTTGGCCCGGTAATGCTTTGGGGGCTTGGTGTAGGTTATGTAATATCAGGCATGTATTTTGGCTGGAACCTTGGCCTGCCCGCTGGGGGTACGCTTGGACTTGCCATTGCTACCTGCTTTATCATCATCTTGTACATATGTTTTACCTTCTCTTATACTGAGCTGGCCTGTGCCATACCCAAAGCTGGTGGTGTATTTGATTATGCCACCAGGGCAATGGGAAAAGATATAGGATTTATCGCAGGTATGGCGCAGATCATTGAGTTTGTATTTGCCCCACCCGCCATTGCTGCAGCCATCGGTGCTTATTTTCACATCTTCTTTCCGCAATTTTCAGTAACCACTATTGCCATTACCGCCTACCTGCTTTTTACAGCGTTGAATATGTACGGCGTAAAAGCAGCAGCCGTATTTGAATTGATTATTACCATATTTGCAGTATTTGAATTACTGCTGTTCAGCAGCATTACGCTGCCGCATTTTCAATGGCACAACCTTACGCAAAATGCCTTTCCGCATGGGTGGATGGGCGTGTGGGCTGCCATACCCTTTGCCATCTGGTTTTTCCTGGGGCTGGAGGGGGTGGCCAATGTGGCCGAAGAAACAGTAAATCCGCAGCGCAATGTGTTAAAAGGATTTGGGGCCGCTTTACTCACCCTCATTATTTTATGCGCATTGGTCTTTGTATCCTCCATTGGAGTGGGTGGCTGGGAAAAAGTAGTGTTTCCGTCAGAAGGGGCCGAAGCATCAGATTCACCGCTGCCGCTGGCTTTGTCGCAGATTACCGGCAGCAGCGGCTGGTTGTATCACTTGCTGATAACAATAGGCTTAATGGGCCTGGTAGCATCATTTCATGGACTAATACTCGCTGCGGGCCGGGCAACCTACGAATTTGGCCGTGCCGGTTGCATTCCGGAAATATTTGGCAAAGTAAACTCCAGGTTTAAAACACCTGCAAATGCACTTTTGCTGAATATGTGTATCGGAATCGTTGCATTGTTTACCGGCAAAACAGGCGATATCATCACCATTGCCTGTTTTGGCGCCATCGTATTGTACATATTCGGGTCCTTATCCGTATTGATATTGCGTAAAAAAGAACCGGACATGAAAAGACCGTTTAAAGTGCCGCTCTATCCCTTGTTTCCATTAACGGCATTGGTAATTGCCCTTGTTTCACTGGTGGCAATGACCACACTCAATGTAAAACCAGCCCTCATTTTTTTTGGTATTCTGCTACTTGCTTATATTTGGTTTCATTTCATCGTAAAACAAAAAACTGATGCAGCCAACTCAATCTCCTGATAATAACCTGTTGCAGTTACTGGCAGCACAAAATGCAGATAAGGTAAAACTGGCCATTACCGATATGGATGGTGTGCTGCGTGGCAAAATGATCAGTATCGAAAAATTTACTTCCATTCTTGAAAAAGGATTCAGTTTCTGTAATGTAGTGTTTGGTTGGGATGCTGCAGATACTGCTTACGATAATGTGCAGGTTTCGGGCTGGCACACAGGTTATCCTGATGCTGCGGCAGTGATTGATGTAAATACTTTCCGGCAGATACCCTGGGAAAATGACCTGCCATTTTTTTTGGCCGATTTCAGGGATGCAAAAGGAAATGACCTGCCTGTTTGCCCACGAAGTTTGCTGAAAAAAATAATAAAGGAATCTGCTGACGCAGGATATACGCCTTATTTTTCACAGGAGTTTGAATGGTTCAACCTGCTGGATAATACCAATGAATTGTATGCAGGCAAATTCCGTGATACAAAGCCGTTAACAAACGGAATGTTTGGCTATTCCATGCAAAGGATAGCGCAGAACAGTGCTTATTTTAACGACCTGTTTGACCTGCTGAAAAAATTTGGCGTGCCAATAGAAGGGCTGCATACCGAAACCGGCCCTGGCGTGTATGAAGCCGCCATTACTTATTCAGAAATACTGGAAGCTGCTGACAGGGCTGTGTTGTTTAAAGCAGGGGTAAAACAAATAGCACAGCAGCATGGTATCATTGCCACATTTATGGCCAAGTTCAGCGAAAGCTTGCCGGGATGCGGCGGACATGTACACCAGAGTTTGTGGAGTACAACAAAAAAGCAAAATCTTTTTTACGATAAAAAAACAAAAACCGGCATCAGTGCATTGATGGAAAGCTATATTGCCGGCCAGTTGCATTGCCTGCCATATATGCTGCCCATGTTTGCCCCAACAGTAAACAGTTACAAACGTTTGGTAGAAGGGGCATGGGCGCCCACCACGCTTACCTGGGGCATTGATAACCGCACCACTGCATTAAGGGCATTGCCCGGCAGCAGCAGCTCCACCCGGCTTGAAACAAGGGTAATGGGTGCTGATTGTAATCCTTACCTTGCAATGGCTGCCTGCCTGGCATCAGGCTTGTACGGTATAAAAAATAAGATGAAACTGAAAACACCGGCAACAACCGGGAATGGCTATACTGAAACAAAACAAGGAGTGCTTCCTGCTGATCTCTGGCAGGCCACACAAAACATGAAACAATCTCCCATAGCCAAAGACTTATTTGGTATTGCTTTTGTGGAACATTTTACCGCAACCCGGGAGTGGGAGTGGCGGCAGTTTGCCAAAGCGGTTACCGATTGGGAACTGAAGCGCTACCTGGAAATTATTTAACAGCAATTTATTGTACAACATTCCGTCACATTACTGAAATTGCGGGTACATAAAAATAACATGACTGATTTTAATATTATAAGGCAATACAATTTCCCCACCATCATCCGTTTTGGTGCCGGGGCTGTAAATGAATTGCCAGACTATCTCGAAAAAAACGGACTCAGCAAGCCGCTGGTTGTTACTGACCCAATTGTGAATGGCCTTGATTTTTTTCAACGCATTACCAGCAACCTTTCCGCAAATGGCATATCAGTAGAAGTATTTTCCGGTATTCATAAAAACCCGGTAAAAAGCGATGTGTTAAAGGGTGGTGATTTGTATGCTGCAACAAAAAGAGATTGTATCATTGGTATTGGCGGCGGCGCTGCAATGGATGTGGCCCGTGCCATCGTATTGCGGGTGAATCACCGGCTTGACCTGTTTGATTATGATGACCTTATTGGGGGCGACCAGTTTGTAACTGGCGAAGTACCTCATTTTATTACCG
>JANMDL010000808.1:0-11228 GCA_031376295.1 Chitinophagales bacterium | reverse complement strand
GTTTATCATTGATCTTCACACCTTGCAAACGATATACCTCCTGAATTTCATTCACCACATATTCCTGTACCGCAAATGGCCCCCTGATAGACAATATATCCGCAGGTGCAATCTGCCCATCCGACAATGGTGAACCAGCTTTTACAAAGTCACCATCCTGCACCAGAATCTGGCGGGTTAATGGCACTAAGTATTTGCGTACCACACCGTCTTTTGCTTCTACAATAATCTCCCTGTTACCACGCTTGATAACACCAAAGGCCACCACACCGTCAATTTCGCAAACCACCGCAGGGTTACCCGGGTTTCTTGCTTCAAACAGTTCAGTTACCCTTGGCAAACCACCCGTGATATCTTTCAGTTTGCTGAGTACACTTGGAATTTTAACCAGTACCTGTCCGCTTCTTACTGTATCACCTTCTTCCACCACAATATGCGAACCTACAGGATGGTTATAAGATTTTTTGTCTTTACCTTCTACAATAATACTCGCCAGCTTGGTTTTATCTTTTGTTTCAATAACCACTTTCTCTTTGTGCCCTGTCTGCTCATCTGCTTCATCACGGAAGGTTACACCTTCTATCAGTGCATCAAACTTAATAGCACCCTGTATTTCAGCAACAATTACGTTGTTGAACGGATCCCACGAACAGATAGGATCGCCCTTGGCAATTTTCTGACCATCTTTTACCAGCAGGTTGGCACCATAAGGTATGTTATTGGTAATAAGCAGCCTGTCATTCTTCACATCCACTATACGTACCTCACCAGTACGGCCTATTACTACATTTATTTTTTTGCCTTCTCCATCTTCGGTTGCTACAGTACGCAAACCGTCAAACTGGATAGTACCGTCAAATTTGGCTGGTAATTTATTTTCAACCGAAGCAGATCCTGCCACACCACCTACGTGGAAGGTACGCAGGGTAAGCTGTGTACCCGGCTCACCAATTGATTGTGCTGCTATAATACCCACTGCATCGCCACGCTGTGCCAGTACACCTGTTGCCAGGTTACGTCCGTAACAATTTACACACACACCACGCTTGCTTTCGCAGGTAAGTACCGAGCGTATTTCAACGGTTTCAATACCAGCTTCTTCTATTTCCCTTGCAGTGTCAGAAGAAATTTCTTCCCCTGCAGTGATAATTAATTTCTCCGTTATCGGCTCGTACACATCATGCAATGAAGTACGTCCTTCAATCCTGTCGCTCAGCGGTTCAATTACGTCCTCATTGTCTTTTAATGCTGATGTAGCAATACCACGCAGGGTGCCGCAATCTTCTTCATTTATTACCACATCCTGGCTAACGTCAACCAAACGACGGGTAAGGTAACCAGCATCCGCCGTTTTAAGGGCCGTATCTGCCAGACCCTTACGGGCACCGTGGGTACTGATAAAGTACTCCAGTACGTTCAACCCATCCTTAAAGTTGGAAAGAATCGGATTTTCTACAATCTCACTGCCTGTAGAGCCTGATTTACGTGGCTTTGCCATCAATCCCCTGATACCTGCGAGCTGTTTTACCTGCTGCTTGCTACCACGGGCTCCGCTATCCAGCATCATAAACACAGAGTTGAAACCCTGTTTGTCATTCGCCATTTCACGTATCAATGTCTCAGTCACTTTTGTATCCACACGGCTCCAGATGTCAATAATCTGGTTGTACCGCTCGTTGTTGGTAATCAAACCCATATTATAGTTCTCCCACACTTCATCCACTTCCACCTGGGCATTGTCAATCATTTCCTGCTTGGCATCAGGTATAATCAGATCGTTGATGTTAAACGACAGACCACCCTGGAAGGCAGCCCGGTATCCCAATGTTTTTATATCATCCAGGAACTTGGCCGTAGCCGGTACGTTGGTCCATTTAATGATATCACCAATAATTTCACGAAGTGATTTTTTAGTGAGCAGCTGGTTTACAAAACCCACACCTTTTGGAACGTGCTGGTTAAATATTACACGGCCAACCGTTGTTTCAATCAGTTTTTTGGTGAAAGTACCATCCTGGTTACGTATTTCGCCCCTTACTTTAATACCTGCATGAAGGTCAACCTTCTTTTCATTGTAGGCAATGATTACCTCTTCAGCAGAATAGAAAGTCTTGTTCTCTCCTTTTACTATTTCAGTTTCAGTTGATCTTTTACCCTTGGTGATGTAATACAAACCAAGTACCATGTCCTGAGAAGGAAGGGTAATGGGCGTACCATTCTGCGGGTTAAGAATGTTGTGAGAAGAAAGCATCAGTAACTGGGCTTCCAGTATTGCAGCACTGCTCAAAGGCACGTGAACCGCCATCTGGTCACCATCAAAATCCGCGTTGAACGCCGCTGTAACCAGCGGGTGCAACTGTATCGCTTTACCTTCAATCAGTTTTGGCTGAAAAGCCTGTATAGACAACCTGTGCAGCGTTGGCGCACGGTTAAGCATTACCGGGTGACCTTTCAGTATATTCTCCAGAATATCCCAGATGATGGCTTCTTTTTTATCTACCAGCTTACGGGCACTCTTTACTGTTTTTACAATACCTCTTTCAATCAGTTTACGGATGATAAACGGCTTAAACAATTCAGCAGCCATATCCTTTGGTAAACCGCACTCATGCATTTTCAGCTCAGGACCTACTACGATAACTGAACGTCCGGAGTAATCAACACGCTTACCCAACAGGTTCTGGCGAAAACGACCCTGCTTACCCTTAAGCACATCGCTTAAAGATTTAAGTGCACGGCCACCTTCAGCTTTAACGGCATTAGATTTACGGCTGTTATCAAACAGAGAGTCAATTGCTTCCTGCAGCATGCGCTTTTCATTACGCAAAATCACTTCTGGGGCTTTAATCTCCAGTAAACGCTTTAAACGGTTGTTGCGGATGATTACCCTGCGGTACAGGTCATTCAGATCAGATGAAGCAAAACGGCCACCATCCAATGGAACCAGTGGACGCAGTTCGGGTGGAATTACGGGTATATATTGCATTACCATCCACTCGGGGCGGTTGTCAATTCTTGTTTGTGCATCACGAAAAGCTTCCACCACGCTCAGGCGCTTGAGGGCATCTGCCTTACGCTGCTGGCTGGTTTCGGTAGCTGCTGCATTGCGCAGGTCGTAGCTAAGCTGATCGAGGTTGATACGCTGCAGCAGGTCATGCACCGCTTCGGCTCCCATTTTAGCAATAAACTTGTTGGGATCTTCGTCGGGCAGAAACTGGTTGTCTTTCGGCAACGCATCTATAATGTCTAAATATTCTTCTTCTGTAAGCAGGTCACCAAAGTTCTGACCCTTATCGGCACGGATACCGGATTGTATTACCACAAAACGCTCGTAGTAAACGATGGTCTCCAATTTCTTAGAGCTCATTCCCAGCAGATAGCCAATTTTATTGGGCAAACTCTTAAAGTACCAGATATGCACAACAGGCACCACCAGTTTGATGTGGCCCATCCTCTCCCGGCGTACTTTCTTTTCTGTTACTTCCACACCGCAACGGTCGCAAACGATACCCTTGTAGCGGATACGCTTGTATTTACCGCAGGCACACTCATAATCTTTTACCGGGCCAAAAATTCTTTCGCAGAACAAACCATCTCTTTCAGGCTTGTAGGTACGGTAGTTAATGGTTTCGGGCTTTAATACTTCACCATAACTTTTCTCCAGGATTGAATCCGGAGAAGCAAGGCCAATGGTAATTTGCGAAAAGGTAAACCTGGGACGATTTTCTTTTTTGAATGCCATATTATTGGGAGATATTTTTTAAAATAGTGGGCAAAGGTAAGTAAAAAATCAATGCAAAATGGGCTTTTTAACGGTAAAACGGCTTTTTAAGGCGTATTTTGGGGATATGTGGGGAAAAAACGGGAAATTGAGGAAGGTTTTGGGAAAGATTGGCTATAATTAGCTGTTTTTTTGCTCTGCAGCACTACCCCACTGTTGGTTACATTGCTGATGGGATGATACCGGTCGGGCGGCATAAGTTATGTTGGTGGAAAGAGTAGATAAATTTACTTTGTACACCTTTGAAACAGGAATAAGCATATTTTTTTTCAGCGTATATTTTATCTCTCACAAATTTAAAAAGCAGCAATGGCACAAAGTAACTGGCACGAAAAGCATATTGAGACATCCACACTCGGGCAACGCCTGTCTGATAAAATTGCCGGCGGTATGGGCTCCTGGAAATTTATCATCTGGCAAAGCATTATTGTGGTTGTATGGATGCTGCTGAATATTATTGCATTTATACAACATTGGGATCCATATCCATTTATCTTACTGAATCTTATTTTTTCTACCCAGGCGGCCTATGCTGCCCCCATTATTATGATGAGCCAAAACAGGCAAAGCCAGCGTGACAGGATACAGGCAGATAATGATTACCATACCAATGTGGAAGCTAAAAAAGAAATAGAAGCCCTGCAAATGCAATTAAGCAAATTAGAAACTGAAAAATTGGATAAGATTATTAAGATGCTGGAAGAAGCAAAAGGGGGGAAATAGCATGAGAAGCTGTTCGAATTAATAATTTAATATTGCTTTCAGCGTTTTGTTTGGCTGCATCTGCGTTGAATTTTTCGCCTTAGACGTTTGGACTATGGCTGCAAAATTCGCCTTTTTTCGCTCAAAAACACATCCTAATCAATTCTAAACAATTAACTCAAACAGCTTTTAAGTATGAGTTAATAATGCTTTAATGCGTTTGCCCAACGGACAGAATGTTGCGTATGACGAATATTATTACTTTTGATAAATGCCTGTAAGAAGTAACATACCTACTTTCCCGCAACGTTTTCTAATGAACCAGGTGCGGCGGCCATAGCGCTGTGCATGGTGCCATTAATCCGCTGCACAAATCAATATGCCCGGCCTGCACACCTGGTAATAAAGCAGACCTTTTTCCAAAGAAACATACCACTATTAGGGTATATGACCAGCCGATTATATTAATTAATTTTACAATGTAATTTTATTTTTAAACCTTAAAATGAAAAAAATATGCCAAGTCAAAATTGGGAATCATTAGGGGGTGTAATTACCTCCAACATTTCTTCTGTAAGCTGGTCTGCCAACAGGATAGACTCGTTTGCCAGGGGAACTGACAATGCCTTGTACCATCGCTGGTGGAACGGAAGCAGTTGGGGCGGATGGGAATCACTGGGCGGAGTTATTACAAGCGACCCGACCGCTGTAAGCTGGGGGCCAAACAGGATTGATGTTTTTGCCAAAGGTACCGATGGTGCTATGCATCACCGATGGTGGAATGGCACTGCGTGGGGAGGATGGGAATCTCTGGGTGGTGTAATTACGAGTAATATTTCGGCCGTGTGCTGGGGACCTAACCGTATTGACTGTTTTGCCCGTGGAACAGATAATGCCATGCATCTCCGCTGGTGGAACGGAAGCAGTTGGGGCGGATGGGAATCTTTGGGCGGCATTATTACAAGCGATCCAACTGCTGTAAGCTGGGGGCCTAACAGGATTGATGTTTTTGCCCGTGGAACAGATAATGCCATGCATCACCGCTGGTGGAATGGCACTGCATGGGGCGGATGGGAATCTTTAGGAGGTGTAATTACCAGTAATGTGGCTGCAGCCTGCTGGGGGCCAAACAGGATTGATTGTTTTGCCCGTGGGGCAGATAATGCCTGCTATCACAGATGGTGGGATGGAACCCATTGGCGTGGATGGGAATCTTTAGGAGGTATTATTACGAGCCAGCCAACGGTAGATAGCTGGGGGCCAAACCGGTTAGATCTTTTTGCGAAAGGTACCGACGGAGCAGTATATCATCGCTGGTGGGGAGGCGGCCCTTCCTGGGGCGGCTGGGAATCTCTGGGCGGTGTAATTACCAGTAATATATCTGCTACTTCCTGGGCAGCTAACCGCCTCGATTTATTTGTAAGAGGTACAAATAATGCCATGTTTCATAAATGGTGGGATGGCACAACCTGGGGCCCGGCAGCAGGCATCAATTTAAACCTGCATATTAAGATACTAACCGGCCCAACCCGTTTTACTATTGCACAAATGGTAGATTCCATGCGTGAAGTGTATGCTACAGCAGGTATAACAGTAACATTGGCCAGTACACAAACTTTAGATGTGAGTAATCCAACGCTTGCTCCTTTAAATGATTGTGATGCGGGCACCTGTACTTCGGGCAACCCATCTGCAGAGCAAATTGCTTTGTCTAATTTCAGGGCAGGGGCAGGTTCGGTAGATGTGGTAGTGTATATGTGCCGTTCAGTATCTTATGTAAGCGGCTCAATAAATGGCTGCGCCTCCTTCCCTGCTAACAGGCCAATGGCAGTAGTTGCATCATACGCCAGCAGGTACACATTAGGTCACGAGGTAGGCCATGTTTTAGGGCTTAATCACGTTTCAGACAATAACAGGTTAATGACGGGATTGGGTACAGACAATATCACCAACCCTCCGCCGGATTTAATTCAAACTGAAAAGAATACGATGCTGGCTAGTCCATTTACAAATTAATAACCAATAAAATTTATTTTATGGCACATACAAAAGATGAATTAAAAAAAATGATTGACCTCGATGAGCCGGAATATCCAATCATTGTAAGTAAGCTTACTGCAGATGATATTCCCTTACTGATTGAACTGTCCAGGGAGGCTAATATGGCAGTTGCCACCAAGGCGGTTAGTTGTTTGGGAATGATGAATACTGATAAAGCTGTTGACGGAATTAAAATTGCCGCAGCGCATAACAACCCTGTAATGCGGGTAGCTGCGGCGCATGCTTTAAAGAACTCATCAGCCTTACCATCAGCGGTTAAATTAATTGATACTTTATTAGACGACCAGGATGTGGGGGTAAGGAAATTTGCCTTAAAAACAGTAGACCATTCAAATATAAAAAGTTTAAAAGCTAAGGTGAAGGCAATGGGCGATAAGGAAACAACAGATTTAATGAAAGTACTTTCGAAAGATGTGTACAAAAAAATTAATCTTTGATTCTTGTTCCGTAATTAAAATCAGGCCGTCAGTATTGATGGCCTGATTTTTTTGTGGCAATTTATTATTTTCCGGCAACGGCGCTGCACGGGCATGTGTGGCTGGCAGGGTGTTGTGTAGTATAAAATTGATCCGCTGCCCAAATCAAAGCAGCGCTATCTCCTTTCTCAGGTTCTCTTTTGCCTGCATCTCAAATGTATTAAAAAAGTAATCGGTTTTATATATTCTTTCCATAGCCAAAAAATGATTCAGTACTTTTTTTCGCCCCGGGTTGTAAACAAGGTTAGGGTACAACGCATACTCCTTTCTTACGTTTTGATAATAGACGGAATATATTTCCCAGCTTTGCCCTAATATTGACAAATCAGCATCGGTAAAATAATTTGTATCACTGTCAGTTGACTGGATATGCGATTTGGTTGCTAAAATCTGCGCTTTGCATCGTTCAATCACATCATGGGTAACGGCAACCTGTTTCATACGCTTTACGGCAAGTGCAGCGCTTTTTTCTTCATTATCACTTTTTAGTGAATTGTATATGATGTCGTGATAATAAAGGCTGAATAAAACAGTATCCCAATGCTGCAATGCTGGTTTAACTTCTGTCAACTGTTTCAGCAGGCTGGCAAGGTGCTGCAAGGTATGGTAATGCCTTTTTTTATGCGAATAGTGCTGCTCAATTTCAGTCCACAGTTCATTAACCATGCTGTAGTTATCAGTATATTTTGTCAAAAGCTCTGTGAATATGTTTTTCAGGGCTGTCATCTTTTTTACAGTAAAGTTATGTTATTTATACTTTTTTTCTGGCAACATACCTCCACGCATTAAAATCAATATTGCCTCATTTATTGCAGTGTATCACAACACTTCAATAATTGGTTGCATGTGCTTGCCTCAAGCCGGCAGGCTTCGTCTTTTTATGCGCCGGGGTCTCACGCCAGCGCACATACCCACGCTATGAAGACCCCGTTGGGACGGGAACCATTGCAGCTTACCGTGCAGCATGAAACAGAAAATTAATCCCAAGCGAATATTATTAAGTAACCCTATGGTTTCAAATCTGTGTCTTTTATTATCGCAATTTTGGCTCTGTCATCAAATTGAATCCTGTATCTCAATTCATCGTTAAACAATAACTTTATGGTGCCTTTTGACCCTGCAGGAAGCGTTTGCCCCGGATTATCAAACACTTTAGGCACTTTAAGTTCAACTCTTTTATCAACTTTATAACGTTGCATAATATACATTTTTAATCAGTCAATGAAGTTTTATAAATTGTATATGCCCTTTTTATTCTGTCCAGAGCAGCTTTTTTTATATCATCAGGCGACACGCCATTGCGTGCCCTTGTAACTTTTAAATCGGGAGCAACATCAATTAACACCTGAAGAAATGCATCTGTGGCATTTGAATAAGCCGATTTGGCAGACGCAAATTCAAGCTGCTTTCGGTTTAAACTATCCAATAGCGGGGTAATAGATTTTTTTGGTGAATTTGGGCTTTCCACTACAGGGATACCGGAGGCGTAGGCAAGGTACTTGATTCCCTGTGAAACAACTTTAAAAGAATTCCGGATTGCTTCATCTGCATCAACTCTTACTCCTTTAACTATAAATTCACCCGGAGAAGTCATTTTGATAGCAATATCTGAATTACCCAAAAATGTACGTGCTGTAGTTGTATTAATCCTGTTGGGAGATTTACTGGTGTACTTTTTAGCTTCCCCGGTTGTAGTAGCATTAATTTCACCACTTTTCAAAGAAAGGTTAACACTTTGCTTATACCGCTTCCAATACTGTTCTGGTAAAGCTGCTATTACTGATGCAAGAGGATCCTTAACAATGGATTCCCCAAATGCAGAGGCTACCTCAGCTACCGAAACAGAAACTGATTTTATTAGTGACAAAATTGATTCGGGAAATGTAAAACCAACGCTGTCCTTAATCTGTTTAAAATAATCAACATGTTTTACAAGGTCGGAAACGGCAACTTTGGCGCCAAACATGGCGGCCTCATATGATGCCTCATTTTTTTCATTGTTATTACCACCGCTCAGGCTACCGATGGCTGATAACATCTTCTGTGCGGCTGAGGACAAAGCTGTTGTTACTGAGTTTGTTTTGGTGGAAATCTCTTTGGTCAGTTCTGCTTTATCATCCACAGGAACAACCCCTGATGTATCAATAAAAGCTTCTACCGCATTTGCAACTTTATTGATCTGTTCAGTGAATTCAGTTGACCCCAACAGCAATGCTGCCTTCTTTTTTTTATCCAGCTCTTCTGCATTATAGAGGTAACTCGCTTTAAATGCAGGCATATTCAATGCATCTACACGCACTTTCATAGTACTGTAACAAGAAGATAAAACTACCGAAATTATGACGCCGGCAAAACAAATATTTTTAGTACCCATATTATTTAAATTTTTTGATAGCGGAATCCAGATTTGTGAGAGTAAGGTGATCTTTTGCCGTAATTTTAAGATTACTCAAAAAATCATTTATATTGGCAAGTATAGTTTCCCCGGTTGCCGACTCAATATAGGCATTACCTGCAGTTTGTATATTAGATTTTACTTTTTTTAACTCAGCTGATAATTTTGCAAATTCATAGCCCTTTTCAAATTTATCTTTGTTGGCCAACATGGCCACATTCTCAAGCAATTGCTCATTGGTGGCCAGATTTCCAATTTGTTCGGCTACTGAGTTTGAATTGGTACTAAGTATCATTACAAGTTGCGCATTTCTGTTGGAGCTGGTGAGCCACTTAACTGTATCTTTTGGCTGACTCATCTCACTAAAATACTTGTCAACTGCACTCTCATCAAAGTATCCTGAAAGATACCTGGACTTTGAAGCAATGGATGACTCATTAATTTTAAGCCGGTAATAATTATCACCTGATTTAAAAAAATGCAGTTCTTTTGCCGACTGACATCCATCCGCCAATAAAACTATTAAGAATAGAATCAACAAGTTAAATATTCGCATAAAATAAAATTTAGAGTTTTAAGTTTAAATATATCGTTGCGTTTTCCAATAAACAGCAACTAAAAATATGGCTATTGAAAGTGATTGTTATACCTCATGCTGTCTGCATTGCTAAAATTTAATACTGTATTTTTTGCAATTGCCCGAGAGAAACCCAACATTATCCATCACTAAATATAGAACTTCTTTTGTAACAGGCTCCCCCGGTAATAATTTAATATGTTTTATTTCCGGAACAGCCTTCCTGCATCTAGCCATCAGCTATCTGCAAACACTAAATATGATGAGTTCTGCTCTTCCCCTGTCAAAACTACTTCATCTCAACCATCAAAAAAACAGGAGAATTCCCTTTTTTAATTCCCCAAAAGATATTTCTTTAAATATTGGTGTAACTGCTATTTGCAATTGCTGGTAAGGCTAATTGTCAGTAGCTGTATAAAGATAATAGTATTTATCAAAAAAACAACTTTTACGGTTTATCTTTAAAATTTTTTTGTTTATCCGGGATGAACGATTGGTGCATAAGATTTTACAGCTCAATTTTCCAGCAATGTCTCTCCCCGGGCATGTGCGATAGGCAGGACGTTGTGTAAGCTACTACTGCTCAGGCACCGTCTTCTTCTGTTTTTCAAAGATTTTTTGGTGAATCCCCGTTCCAGCGGGGTTTTCACCTTATCAACTTTATTGCAGCATACACTAACCGTGAAACCCTGCTGTATGGGCGTATGTGCTTAATCAGCTTTTACTGCATTTGCCGCCGTGGTTACGCTGTGGGCTTGTGCTGGGTTGGGGTGGGTTCGGCGAAAAGCCTGGGGAAACGGGGAAACAAACCCCTCAATATTGATGAATGAAGGCAGTTGACAGTTTCAGAGTTAACAGAGAACAGCCAGAAAGTACACTGTATGACAAAGGACGATTATCAGCAAAATCATGGGGACTCAAACTCATAACCTATAACTCATCACTCATAACCCATAACTCATAACCCATAACTCATCACTCATAACCCATAACCCATCCCCCATAACCCCGATTAACCAACTTTAACTATCTTTACGCTACAACATGACCCAGGCAAATCATCGTTACTTTCTCCTCAACAAACCATACAATATGGTATCGCAGTTTATCAGCAGCCATAAAGTGGGCTTACTGGGCGACCTCAATTTCAACTTCCCGGAAGGCACACATGCCATTGGCAGGCTTGACAATAATTCAGAAGGGTTACTGCTGCTTACCACCAATAAAAAAATTACC
>JANMDL010000807.1:0-7820 GCA_031376295.1 Chitinophagales bacterium | reverse complement strand
GCATTGTGTAACATGTTTTGATGCAGTCCGTCAGCAAACAGCAAAAAAGTAGTTAATGGCCGCTGGAAAGTTGCTCTGACCAGTTTTTTGCAGCAACTTTAATTATACTTATTTTTATAAAAATCTGTTAATGAAGGTGTTATTATTTTTTATCCTGAATTCCTTAATTGTCAACTTTCTTTATTGTCAGGAAGCGTTACCGGAATTGGGTGCGAAAATGAAAAGTGATTTATTGTTAACAGAATGTGCCTTCGACAGCAGTTCTGCTGCATACAAATTACTCGATTATGGAAAAGTGTGGTTTGAAAAAAGTGAAATAGCCTCCAATGTACAGCGGCTGTACAATGGGCGTATCCGGCTTAAAACAGTTACAGAGAGAAAGGTGCGTATCAAAATATTAAAAGCAAGGGCATTAGGTCTTGCTAATATTATCATCCCTTATTTTGCAAATGATGAAAAACTTACGGAAGTAGATGGCTGTACCTACAACCTGGATGAAAATGGTACTGTCAGAATATCGGGTATCAGCATAGGGGATGTGTACAAAAGAAAATCACCTTCTGGCGGTAATGAGCTGGTGATGCTGTTGCCCGGTGTAAAAGTGGGTAGTGTAATTGAATATAAGTACACAATACATACCGAAGAAGATGGATTTGTCCGTGACTGGTATTTTCAGGACGAAATTCCCACACGTGTCAGTTATTATGACGTCAGCCTTCCGCAGGCATACGATTTTTATGAGGAAACCTATTTAAGGCAGCCTGCTGATATTAAGCAGAAAACAGAAGAGGAATTTTATGGCTCCGGCCAATTTTCAATGAAAGTTCCTATTTTAAAAAAAACAATTATTGTGGAAAATATTCCGGCATTGAATATTGAGCCATATATGGGTTCTGCCAAAGATTATTTGCAAAGAATAATGTATCACCGTATGCTGGAGCCTGATACTGATTCAAACGAACCCGACAGTATTGTATTATGGCGTGAGCTGGCTACAGTGTATGAGAAAAAGATGGATTTGTCCAAACAGTTATCGGTACCAATACCACAAGCTGACGCTTTAATAAATGTAATGCAAAAGGAAAAGGACACATCAGTCATCATTCAGTCGTTTTGCAGTTTTATTAACAGCAATATCGGTTTGAATGAGAAAATGAATATTTTTTCTTTAGCCGGCTTCCCCGGCGTATGGGAAAAACGTAACGGGAGCCAGGCAGATATAAACATATTGCTGATAAATCTTCTGCGAAAAGCAAACATTATGGCTTACCCGCTTTTAAGCAGCACTGTAGAAAATGGCACTGTACTTTCTGCGATGGTATCTTACCGGCAGTTTAACACACTCCTTACTTATATACCTGCGGATAGTGGTTTTTATGTAGTTGATGCAACTGGTAATATGCAGTATCCCGGTTTGATTCCGTATGAAGTACTCACAGCAAAGGGGCTGATAATTGATGGTGAAAAAAGTAAGTTGGTTGATTTACTGGATGTTAAGCAGCGGTACGGGCAAATGACATCTGTACTGCTTATTATGGAAAAAGACGGAACGGCAAAGGGGCAGGCCATTATCAACAGCAGCGGTTATGCAAGAGCCGAAAGGGTTGAAAGCTGGAAAAACGACCCGGAAAATTTCGAAGAGATTTTTTATCACCCTGCTAACACGGCACTGGTCATTGATTCTGTACAAGTAAACAATGAAGCAAATGACAAGCTGCCCTTTGAACAAACAGCATGGTTTAACATGAGGCTGAATAAAAGTGGCAGTTATTATTATGTAAATGCTAATTTGTTTACAGGGCTTACTGAAAATCCTTTCCAGGCAAACCAAAGGGTGTCGGCTGTTAATTTCAGGTACCTGCAGCATTACGATATATACTTTTCAATCGCCCTGCCGGATGGATTTGTATTTGAAGCATTACCCGGAAGTAAAACGATGATTATGGGGGATAAAAGTATCACTTTCAGCCGGCAGTTGTCTGCTGCAGATAACCTGCTCAAACTTAAAATTTCGCTTGATATTAAACAGACGATTTACCCTGCGGGTGATTATCCCGCATTACAGGAATATTACAAAAAAATGGTTGCCTTGCTGGCAGAGCAGATTCTGATAAAAAAGGCACGGTAACTCAAACTTCAACAGCCTGCTTACATTTCTCTCCCAAAATACTTGTTCACTGCTTCGGTGCGGCTGCTTACATGCAATTTTTCGTAAATGTTGTACACATGTTTTTTGATGGTCTTACCGCTTATGCATATTTTATCGGCAGCTTGCTGATAAGTTAAACCCCTGGCTAAAAGTTCCAATATTTCTTTTTCTCTTTCCGTTAAATGATAATTTTCTTTTTCGGAGGAGGATACTTTTTGAAACTGGCGTACAATTTTCCTGGCTATATCGCTGCTCATAGGGCTGCCGCCATTATGAAGATCCTTAATGGAGTTAATCAAAGTATCACTATCGCTTCGTTTTAGGATATAACTGTTTGCCCCGGCCGCCAATGCTTCAAAAATTTTTTCATCTTCGTCATATATGGTACAAATCATAAACTGTACTCCCGGACAAAGCGGCTTCAACTGCCTGATACATTCAATGCCATTAATGCCAGGTAAATCAATATCCATTAATACCACATCAGGTTGCAGTTCAGGGATTTGCTTCAGTGCGTCCTCTCCGGTAGAAAAATCTGCAATGCAGGCACAATCATCCGGCTCATTTATTAATATTTTTAACGACTCCCTTATGTCTTTTCTGTCTTCAACTATACATACTGTTATTAATACCTGATCCATTATTTAATAATTAAGTTTAATTAGTGTGCCATTGGTGTTCTCTATGCTGAATGTGCCGCCAATATCCTCCATCCCTTTCCGCATATTTGCCAACCCGTTCCCGTAATGTTGTAATTTTCCAAAGTCTATCCCCTTTCCATTATCCTTAATATTAATTTTCAACCCATCGGCTGCATCTATCTCTATTGCAACAGAAGTGGCTGCCGAATGTTTTACAATGTTATTAAGCGCTTCCTTAACGGTTAAATAAATAGTACGCCTTGCAATACCTTCAATAAGTTTTTCATCAGGCATATTTTTTTCTTCATATACTAAAGCAATACCCGCATCAGCTAAAAAATTACCAGCGAATTTTCGCATGTAGGCTGTAAGGCTGTTTATTGTATCATTGCTTGTATTCAGGGCCCAGATAATTTCATTCATTTTATCCACCATTTCTGCCGAAGTAGCTGATATTTTATTTATTTCAGGATTAGCCGAAGCATCCAGCCTTTTTTTCAATATTTCGGTAAGTAAAGCAATAGAGGTAAGTGATGTACCAAGTTCATCATGAATTTCTTTACTGATTCTTCTCCTTTCTTTCAACTGGCCCTCGAGTGATGATTTGGTGGTGATATATTCCCTTTCAGTTTTTAAAGCATCAATCTCTATGGCTTTCAACTGTTGCTTTTTCCTCTGGTATAAAAAGAAAAATAAGCCTGTACCTGCCAACGCAACGGCACCTGTAAGTAAGCCTGTTATTTGGGTTTGTTGTTTTTTTATCTTCACTTCTTTTTGCAGTAACACCTTTTCCTGTTCGGCCTTTTTTAAACGGGATTCAAAAGAAAGACTTTTTTCTGTTTTCTCCCGCCTTCCTTCCTCACCATATAAATCAAGATAAAAGTTGAGATATTGTATTGCAGCTTTATAATTTCCCAGCCCGGCTTGTACCGTGGATGAAATTTTGTACCATGCCATTTTTTTTGACAACTGCATTTCAAAGTTACCCGTATCTTTTACGGCTATATTCAGGTAATCGGTTGCTTTGTTCCAGTTTTTATTTACTGCATAGTAATCTGCCAGACTTAGTGCCAGGTTGCTGATATTAGGTGCGCTTTGAAGTTCAATAGCTATTTTATTGGCTATTGAATAATAAAAGAAAGCAGAGTCATACTGCCTCATCTCCTTATAAGTTTCTGCCAAATCAGAAGCGGTGACAAGAATGCTGTAATTGTTTTTGGTGGCAACTGATAACTGGTAAGCTATTTTACTGTGGCTGAAAATGGCAGGAGTATCTTTTTTATAAATATTTGCCCTTGCAATATTGGCGTGTGAATTGATTAGTCCCATGGTATCCTGTATATCCATTGCCATAAAAATTGCTTTTTCGGCATATTCAATTGACTTGTCCGGCAAATCCATCTCATTGAATAATGAGGATAGGTTATTGTAAATTATAAGTGTATTTATTTTTTTACCTGTACTCAAAAAATAGGGAATACATTTCTCGTAATAATATGCAGCAGAATCCGGCAGTTGTTTCCGCTGGTAAATTGCTGCATAAGCAAAGTAAACCAATGAATATTCAGCAGGGTTTTTTTGTTTTTTTGCAAATAACAGAAATTCATCTGCCAGCTGCAATCCTTTTTCTGTATTGCCTTCCCTTACACCATAATGAAACGTTACGGTGCGGTAATAGTCGCTGATTCCTTTTACATAATTTAAATTAATGCTTAATTTATGTGCTTTTTCGTAATAAAAAATGGCGGAGTCAGCCTTTTCATCCTGCAAAATTTCACCATATCCGAACAGTGCCTTTACAAATTGTGTATCATTTTTATTGCTGTTAATTATCTTTAACAGGCTATCTTTTGTAATATCCTGTGCGGATACTGCGAAGCATAGTAAAAAACTAACTATAGCTGCTGCCAGTTTCAACTTCATATGCCAAATCTAAACAATTCTATTGATGCGGACTACTAAAAAGTAGCAGGTATCAGCATTAAGATGAAAGACCGGCTTTATTTAAGGAAAGTGATCTTTCAATTTCGTATCCATTTATTAGTGAGTAAAAAAAGGATTACAGTAGGTAACATGAATATTTATTTGTTCTGCTTTAACCTCTCAAATGTTTGCCGTTCATAATCGTCCATTTTCCTTGCTACTTTCTGTATGGAGTTCAGGTTATTCTTCTTTGGTTCTTCAAAAACAAACACAGAGTCCAGCTTTACATAAAACAGTTTGATGCCCCGGCATTTTGTTTCTGACTTGTATTCGTAAATAAAATCGGGCAATCCCCTGTTATTGCATTTGCAATCGAGAAAATTCGACAACTCCGAATGCTTGTGTAAACCTTTATTGTAATTTAATCGTTTATCGCCAAAGTCGTCATTATTGCCTGTTACCAAGTGGTACGAATCTTTTGCTTTTTCCCATGTGTAGCCAAACATAAATGCTTTGCAACTGAAAAGGGAGATTATAATGGCGAAGGGGATTAAATTCTTAATATGTAGCAGCATAAAATTATTTCGTATCTTTTTTTTATAGTTACTGTCCAACGCAATAGGAATAGATTTATACCTTTTGTTTCATGGGGCAAAAACTAAAGTCAAATAACTGTCTTCCACAAAACTCCGGAGGTCAAGGCACATCACTAATCGGTTTACGAAAAAACTTCAGGCCTCCACAAATCCCGCCTGTCAACCGTCCCCTGCCCACTGTCACCTGCTCACATAAATCCCCCCAGCAATTGCTGCAAATCAGCTTCCGTTCTTACCAGTACATCCCGTGGTTTACTGCCCTGGCCCGGGCCTACCACACCAGCGGCTTCCAATTGGTCCATCAATCTGCCGGCACGGTTGTAGCCCAGCTTCATGCGGCGCTGCAGTAAAGAAGTGCTGCCTATCTGGCTGGTTACAATCAGGCGGGCCGCATCCTCAAAAAGGGCATCTTTATCGTTCAGGTCAAAATCTTTTCCCTCCATTTCTTTTTCATCCACATATTCCGGCAGTAAAAATGCCTGTGGATAGCCCCGCTGGTCGCCGATAAAATCAACAATCTTATCCACTTCTGGCGTATCTACAAAAGCGCATTGCAGGCGCACCAGTTCGCCATTGTAGCTGATGAGCATATCGCCCTTGCCAATCAATTGCTCGGCACCACCCACATCTAAAATGGTACGGCTATCAATCTTACTGCTCACTTTAAAAGCAATGCGTGCCGGGAAGTTGGCCTTGATGGTACCGGTAATGATGTTTACACTGGGGCGCTGTGTGGCAATAATCAGGTGAATGCCAATGGCACGGGCCAACTGCGCAAGGCGGGCAATGGGCATTTCCACTTCCTTGCCTGCCGTCATAATCAGGTCGGCAAACTCATCCACTACCAGCACAATAAAGGGCAGGTACTGGTGTCCTTTTTCGGGGTTGAGTTTGCGGGCTACAAATTTTTCGTTGTACTCCCTTATGTTGCGGCAACCAGCTTCCTTCAGCAGGTCGTAGCGGTTGTCCATTTCAATACACATGGCATTGAGGGTATGTATCACTTTTTTTGTATCGGTAATAATGGCTTCTTCCTCCCCCGGCAGCTTGGCTAAGAAATGTTTTTCGATTGTACGGTATATACTCAGCTCCACTTTTTTAGGATCTACCAGTACAAATTTTAATTGCGAGGGATGTTTTTTATACAGGAGAGAAACCAGTATGGCATTCAGTCCTACTGATTTACCCTGGCCAGTGGCGCCCGCCATCAGCAGGTGCGGCATACTGGCAAGGTCAACAATAAAGTTTTCGTTATCAATTTTTTTACCAATGGCAATAGGTAATGAAAAACTGTTGTTCTGAAATTTTTCAGAAGCCAGCATTGTCTTCATACTCACCAATGTTTTTTTCACATTGGGTACTTCAATACCAATGGTGCCCTTGCCGGGTATGGGTGCAATAATGCGTATGCCCAGTGCCGCAAGGCTGAGGGCAATATCATCTTCCAGGTTTTTGATTCGGCTGATGCGTACACCTGCCGCCGGTACAATTTCGTACAGGGTAACGGTGGGGCCTACGGTAGCCGAAATTTTTTGTATGGTGATGTCGTAATTCTTCAGCGTGTTGATAATCTGGTTTTTGTTGGCTTCCAGCTCGGCAGGGTCCTGCACAATTTTTTCGCTGCCATGATTTTCTAAAAGGCTGAGTAATGGATATTTATAGTCACGCAGATCGAGAATGGGGTCGTAAGGCGCTGTGGCGGGCAATTTTGCTGCCACCATATCATCCGGTTCATCTGCCGGGTCGGGTACTGTTTTAATTTCTAATGGCAATGGCACATCATCGGTTTTAGACACTGTCTTTTTAGGCTGTACCGGCGGGATGATGACTTCTTCTTCGGGATGCAGCACATCAGCAATAGGCACAGGTTGCGTTACCGGCTTTTCAATATGTATCAATGGGGTGTCCACTGTTTCCTTTTCAATGATCTGCAATTCGTGGTTAAGCAGTGGATTTTCCTGTGGGGGAACTACCAGCAGCACAGGGTCACCAGTCATCTTATTGCCATTTGCTGTTGGCTTGTTGATATCAGCAGCTTCAGCAACAGTAATTTCTGCTTCATTGCTGTTCCCGTTCAAACTTTCATCCGCAGTGTTTTCAGTTTCAGCAGCAAGGGCTTTTTCCCGGGCAGCAGGCATTTTAAAAACCGGGTTAAACCGCCAGATGATATAAGCAAGTATAGACACACCCAGTATTCCCAGTGTGCCTACCTTTCCTATCCGCTGGTACATCCAGTCTTTTACCATATCACCTACTGCTCCACCCCAGGCAAATTCTTTTGCACCACCTGAACCCATTATCACGCTGGCCGCCACACTCAGTATCAGCAACCCAACTATTACATATTTGATATTTTTTGCAACTGAAAATACTTTTTTGCCAAAAAGCAGGTTTATTCCAATGATAAAGAAGAAGGTGCATATAAGATAAGAAGCAATGCCAAAACCCTTATAAATAAAAAAATGGGAAATAAATGCCCCAAAAGTACCGAGCAGGTTGCTTACTTTTTCG
>JANMDL010000803.1:0-1732 GCA_031376295.1 Chitinophagales bacterium | reverse complement strand
GTTCATTTACATACTGCACTTCGGCAGCAGCGGCATTGGCATAGCTGATACAGGTCATGCTTTGTTGTATGGCTATGGCAGTATTGGGCATAGCCCTGAAAAGTGGCAGTTTTTTCTTTACCATTTCCTGCATATCGGCCACCATTACACCCGTGACAACAGAAATGAGTATGTGACCGGCCGTTAATTCTTTTTTCACTCCTTCAAGCACCTCTTTTACCTGGAAGGGTTTTACTGCCAGTATCACCACCTGCGCATTTTTTACCGCCAGGCGGTTATCGGCAGTAACCATAACGCCTTTATCGCTTAATGCTGTAAGCGTGGCAATATTGCGTTTGGTGATGGTAATATCCTGTGCTTTGGAAAACTTACTTTTCAATAATCCCTCTGCAATGGCAGTGCCCAGGTTGCCGCCTCCTATGATGGCTATTTTCTTACTCATACTATCAGTAATACATGTTGGTGAGGAGATAATTTTTTACATAATCATTTACCCCATCTTCTAAGGAATAAAATTTTTCGGTATAACCCGCCTGCTCCAGTTTTTGCATGGCCGCCTCAGTAAAATACTGGTATTTATCCCTGATGTCTTCGGGCATATCAATATACTCAATAACAGCGGGCAGCCCCATCCCGTTAAAAGTTGCATTTACAAGATCGTTAAATGCCCTGGCCTTACCGGTACCAAGATTGTATATGGCAGCAGCCGGCTGGTGCTGCATCAACCAGTAACAAACGGCTGTTACATCTTTCACATAAATAAAGTCACGCAATTGTTCCCCATCGGTAAACCCTTCTTTGTGCGACCGGAACAATTTTACTTTACCGCTTTGCTTTACCTGGTTAAAAGAATGAAAGATCACACTGGCCATCCTTGCCTTATGGTATTCATTAGGGCCATACACATTAAAAAACTTCAACCCGGCCCAAAAAGGCGGATGATCCTCCTGGTGCAGCACCCATTTGTCAAATTCGTTTTTAGAAACGCCGTAAGGATTTAACGGCTTAAGCTGCTCAATTACTGCATGGTCATCTTTATACCCCAGCTCACCGCTGCCATAAGTTGCTGCTGAAGAAGCATATACCAGCGGTACATTGTTTACCGTACAGTAGTTCCATACCTGCTGCGAATATTCCACATTCAGGCGCTGGTGTATGGCATAATCAAATTCGGTAGTATCTGTTCTGGCACCCAGGTGCAATACGAAGTCAACAACAGGTTTTTCCCTGGCAAGCCATTCAAAAAAAATTTCCCGCTCTACCCTTACCAGGTATTTTTTGTGCAGCAGGTTCAGGTCTTTTTCTTCGGCATCAAATTCATCCACCAGCACCAGGTTATCAAAGCCATTTTCATTGAGGTAACTAACCATGCAACTGCCAATAAATCCGGCAGCACCTGTTACCACAATAACAGCATCAGTATCAATCAATTTATTTTGAGCTGAGTCCATATTTTTATGCCGTGGTTTACGGCTGATTTTATATTGCTGTCAAAGCGGCTTCACTTTCGTGACCCGCCAGCAGCGCAGCAATCGCATTGTCATATTTATCTTTCCAACTGGTACTGCTGCCCCAGCTTTCACCATCTATTTTTATTTCGCCAGCGGTTACCGTACCCAATTTTTCAAATACTGCATTCTGCGTATATAACATTTTTTCAAATGCTGCTGCACCACCCGCTGTAACTGCCACTACTACCCTGCTTTGTGCTTCGCCAAATAAAAATGCATCT
>JANMDL010000782.1:0-1637 GCA_031376295.1 Chitinophagales bacterium | reverse complement strand
GTTTGATCAATTGCAGTTCGTTTTTTGTTTGAACAGCAGTGGGAGGGGCAACAATTGTTATTTTTTGTGGGTTATCCAGTAACCATGTTTTCCAGTTGGCTGCTTCATAATTTTGCGCTGTAGCAATGATTGCAGTGAGCATAATCAACATTAATAATAATTTCTTTTTCATACTTTTTTTTGAATTGGTTGTTTTGATAAAATGTTGTTAGTTGATATCCTTTCCTGCTTTCAATTTTTCAATATTAGCAGTTACAGTTGCTTTAGCCTGCGGCGAAGGTGCCTGTGCCATGGCTTTGTTTGCAAATTCCAGGGCTTTTGTATAATCGCCGGTTGCCGAATACGCAAAAGACAATCCGTTGTTTACCGCATACACATCACCAAATCTTTTTTGTGCACCAAGCATAACTTCCAGTGCTCTTTCATTTCGCTTCATTGAAAGCATATTTCTTCCATAACTGCTGTACTGGCTCATACTGGAAAAGGGTAAAGCGGTGTTCATTACTGAATCAGCCTGTGGGTAACGATCCAGTTTTTCATAGCCAATGGCAAGTGTTCTTACCGTTTCATAATTAGATTGGCCGAAAGGCAAACCTGTTACAGCTCTTTGAGCCCAGCCCAATGCTTCTTCCATATTCATATTCCTGCTGAAGTAGTAACGGCTTATCTGTACCAGGTTACCGCTGGCAAATCCTTTGGGGCCAATCAGCTGTTCCCTTATCCGGTTCAAAACAATATTATCAACATCTACATCCACCCTGAATGCCACCATAATTTTTTCCCACTGCATGGTTACTACACAGCTTTTATCCTGTTGATCAATAAATTCATATTTCAACCGCTCAACAGATTTTTCCAGCGTAACAGGTTTTACATGTATTCTCAGTACATCGTCTTCGGGACTGTAAAAAAATGTACCCCATGCTTCAACTTCTTTTGAAAAAATAACAGTAACAGTATCTTTACCCATTGCCATGAACAAAGCATAAGTGCCGGCCTTGATGTCTTTGCCTTCCACTTTTACATCATGTTCAAAAGAAATAGTGGTTGCCTCATTGGCGCCTGCCCGCCATGGGCTTGCAGGTTTACCTGCTGTTGCATTAAAAACATTGAAACCATAAGGTACCAGAGTACCCCATATTTTACCTTCTCTGCCTTTAACACCTGGCCGGTGGTACTTAATTGTAATACTGGTGATTCCAACATCTTCTGAAGACATTGCTGTTGTATTGCCACCATCCGGTGGAATATCCATTTGAGCAGATACAACTATGGCATTACATGTAATCAAAATGGCAAGAAAAATCTTTTTCATAATTGTAATTTTATTTTTGACTTATTTAATTGTTATCCCGAGCAAAAAGGTATTATTACACAAGAGTATCTAATTAAAGAAACAGGAAAAAGCTGCCGTCAATAAACAACAGGTTATGGTAAACAAACAACAACATAAAGCCAATCGGTAAAATAGTAAGGATAGAAAAACCAGATAGGGTTTATACCATGTGAGCATGTGATTAAATTTTTTATAGGCTTTTTTCTGTTGTTGGTATACCATTAATACCATTACATTGACTACAAAATGAAAAGGGGAAGTTTTGTCTAATTTTAACGCATAAATTACAGGATGAATTTAA
>JANMDL010000773.1:0-9418 GCA_031376295.1 Chitinophagales bacterium | reverse complement strand
GTATGGCAACTCTAATATACTAACAAATAGCCGCTTTTTACAATGGGTATGCTCTGCTGTACTATGGTTTATTTATCATCAAAGTCCAGCCTATAATCCCTTTATTTTATATTAAACTTAACAAGCTTTCTCCGTTGAATGAAATTTTCCAAAAATAAATCTTTCAAAAAAATGTAAAAGGTGTCATACTTAGTTTGATTTTCTTTATTGCTTTTACCAATCTTAAGGTTATAGCATAATACGTATTCTGGGCAGTCCCTGCAACCATTATTGCTATAAATACTTGTATCTATTGTAAGCATTTTTTGTGCCAATGCCCTTATTTTTTCCCATTTTGCAGTGTCAAGTGTAAAACTATAGCCTTCAAAAAATAAAAGTTGATTCTCCTCAATTGAAAAGTCATTAACATTATTATGGTAAGTATGTAATACTTCATAATATACACCATTAACTTTACTAGCAGTCTGTTTCAATTCGATTAAGAAAGAAGTATCAAAAGTCCTTGTACCGTAAAAGACAAGGGAATTACTATCTAATCTATAATCTTCCGAATAAGGTAACCCAAATTTCTTTCTAATAAAATTAAAAGAAGAATCCCTATATCTATCATTTATACTCAACCCTGTGTTAGAAGTGTTTGTTTTCTCTTTACAACCAATGTAGAAAAAAAATAAAAGTAGAATGCAAATTTGGTTTGAGTTCATCTGATTTATTTTAAGCTTTTATAAAGCAAATAAGTATTGTTCGGACTTGGTTGCCCATAAGGAGTCATTGTACCAGTGCCATATAGAGTAACCCCGTAAGGCGTTGCTACCATAGATGGGGCATTCCCCGGAACACCTTTCTGAGTACCCCGATCCAGTGCAGGTGTATAATCTTCGGGCTTACTAGGGTTTCCTGTACCCTTTTGCCAAGCCATAGTCGAGCCATCACCCGGTATCACTTTATTGACATAATTTGCAATATGCGTATGGCCCTCCAAAAACAAAGCCTTTTGTTCATCAGATGTATAATTGCTGTTGACTTGAGTACGCACATCCACACTATTAATATGATTGCTGCCATCAATTGGAAGTGCTTTTAAACGTATCTCTTTATCGTTACCAACAACACCGACAAAACCGACTTCGACTTTTGCGGCAACAGACTTGTTAACAATAGAACGCATGTCCGATATGGTTTTACTTCCAATAAATGCAACTGAGACTTTTCTGAATTGTTTTCCCATAGCATTTGCATCTTTAGCCGAAAATTTACTTCCATCAAAAGGTTGTCCGGGGTCGCCATCAGTTTTAATGTAATGAACTTGGTTTTTAAGTTTATCATTAACAACTCCGCAAAACACACCATTTGTGTTATAAACCCAGGTTGTATCACCCATAGGGTCGCTTAACAATAAGGGATTATTATTCATTGCTGCATAAGGAGAGAACATTTCATTGGGCTTTGGGTCTATCTGCCACCACCTGCCCAACTGCGGGTCGTGTGAGCGGTAAAAGGTTTCTCCAAGATTTATGTCAAAAGATTTTTCATATTCTATACCATTGTACTTGTATTTATTCTCCACCCTGCCAATAGCCTTAGAAGATATCCCCGCCATCAGCAACCCAAAGGGATAATATACATTCTCCTCACTCAAAGGCCCGGTATAATGCTGTATTACCAAATTATCAAAGAACACAGGCTTTTCGCCATCAACCATTTTTGCCTGGTAACTCAAATATACAAATAAATAACCGCTTTTTACCACGGGCAGGCCACTGGTGGCTAAGGTTTGCAGCCGCCTGTCGCTGTAATACTCCGCCTGTATAAAGCCGCTGCCTTCGGGTACATATTTAAACTGCTCATCAAACAATATCCAGTTAGTACAGGCGTTATCGAATCAGATTTTCTTTATCCGAATTTCTCCAAATTCATACTCAATCAAATTCATAATATCGTTAAGAGCCTTGGCCTCTTTAATTTGAATATTTGCTTTTATTGCTGAATACCAACGTAAACGATAGAATTTTTTTGTGGCAATTTCTAAACTAACAGAATGACCGTCCATTGGGGTATCATAACCATTAATATCATCTGCATTTGGCAAGTCAGTAATATTTAAAGCAAAGATTTTTTGTTTAAAAAAATCCCATCCAGATTTTGGATTTTGAATAACTGTATCACGTATCACAGTAACAATTGTATCCTTGCCATTATTTTCTTGGTGACGCTTTATCGTAAAAAATTCTGCACTCCATCCATTGCTGTCTTTTCGTAGCTCTACTACTTGTGCTTTAGGTTCAGCATAAGTGTACCAAAGCCTTATGGCTATAGAATCATAACCATGTTCCAGCACCCTGAACTTTCCTCTTTCTACATCATTTTTTACAAACAGATATATGGGGTCATAATTCCCAAATCGGTTAATAAAATTATCTTTTTTAAAAATAGCAGTATCACTGTCAAACACTGGATATGTTGCTGCATTTTTTTTTGTTTTTTGTGCTGTGCAATTGCAAAAAAATAACACTAAAAATACAAATCGGAAAGGCTTACTACATATACTGGATGATAAAGGTTGCAAGTTCATAAAAATGGGTTAAAAATTAAGTATTTGATTTATAGAAGTTTTTAAATTAGTCTCGCCGATTCCTCGATCTGTATCCAAAAAGTGAAGGAGATACTTTAACAGGTTCTAAATCACTAGTTGAATTAAAAGAAGCACCGCCAACACCTCTGAAATGGTTCTGTTCTGAAGGCGTCATATCAAATTTACTGTTTAACCCATGGCCAATACCAAAAACTCCACCATTGTCATGCCTTAAAGCTTTTATATAACCTTGGAAATTAACCAGATAAAAATCTAAATGAGCATTTTGCCAGTTACTATAGATTTTTACATCAACTCCACTGAAATTTTCGTTTTGCCCTCCAAACCCATCCCCAACTGGTAAATGACTATGTATATGTGCTACTGTTCTTGCGTATACCGGCACTTTATGCATTGCTGACTGCGGCCCTGGACTTGATGTATGTGAATCGTCAGTACCCCCGGCAGGAAATCTTACACCCTTCGTATAATTATAATAGGTTTTCATATCTGACCCAAGAAATGAATAAATTAATGAAGACCATTCAGCATTATTATCTTTGTGTGCTGTTACCTGCCAATAGTGTCTTCCCCATCCAATAGCTGCGGCATCAGCACTCAAATACCCTTGCCCATATAATGTTGCATTTATTGGTTCACTACTTGGCGACGAAACTCCATTTGTTAAATTTATTGCTCCATCATCATCTATTGTACCGCTTTGTGCCAGCGTTCTTTCAATATCGCCTGAAAGCTTTGAATCCCTTTCTATCCTGTGCGCATCATCATCATCCACCACATCTTGCGTCCGCATCCCGTCCGGGTCAATAAACCGTAGCGGGTTATCAAACCCATAATTATAAGGGCTCCACCGGCGCATCTGGTCAGCCATCGGGTCAACATTATGCCACCTGCCTATTTGTGCATCGTAGTTTCTGGCACCAAAATCTATTAACTCCAACCCACTCCCATCGCTCCACTCCTTCCGCTGCTGCTCCTTGCCATTGTACTTGTACTTATTCTCTACCCTGCCAATGGCTTTTGAAGATATACCCGCCATCTGCAACCCAAACGGGTAATATACATTCTCCTCCGTGAGTGGCCCGGTATAATGCTGTATTACCAAATTATCAAATTATCAAAGGTCAAAGATTGTGGTTTGAATAAATTCAATAATATCTAACGTTTTAAAAGACTTTGCTTATATTTATATGCTGCCTTTTGGATATCATCATCTTCTTCAATTTGCTGTGTCATAATCGTAAAAGTATCTGAGGTAACAGGATTAATTAACCACGGTGATTTTATAATGTAATTGCTGCTTAATAAACTATTTTTTTTATAGTCATATATATAATACCTCTTATCTAAATGCAATTTAATTTCAAATTCATCAGATGCCTTACTTTTTATAGTGTATATTTTACTGACTATATTATCTCTAACTTTCAAATAAAATCCAACAGGTAGAAAGTCATAGTAAATTTTACCGAAAGTATGCTGAGAAAAATCAAATTTTTTTCTATTTGTTTTCCCGCTTTCGGAAAAAATATAAATATATAATCCATCAGGCCACTCCCTGTCATTCAGGGCATCGAAATCAATATTACACAAGTATTTGAAATCATCAGACTTTTGGCACTTCACCAAAATGTACTTCTCTTTTACTGCCTTACCTATTGCAGTGGCAACCTCCTTGACATCATAATTAACACTGTCAATAAAACAACTATTAAATACAATTGAGGAATCGCTTCTAATTACTTTTCCCTGGCTATACTGGCTTTCTCCATCAATATATCCTAAATGAAAGTTTAAATACTCAAATGTTCCGTTACGTTTTATCTTTACAATTTCAATAAAATTACCCTTCTTTTTATAGTAACATTCTGCATTGCTATTTTTTGAACCAGCAAAAAAAACATTTGTGGCAAACAATAAAGAAAGAAAAAAAAGTACTGATAAATATTTTTTCATTATGTTAATTTTTATGTGTTTTAAAAGCAACTTCATTTTTATTAACAGGTGTATTTTTCATACTCAAATTTTCGCAAGGAAGAAAAGGATGGCCTTGACTTAAATTGTCCGGTGTGATATCTTGAAAACCCGAAAATATTTGTGAACTTGGGAAAAAACTGTAGTCTCTTTTATACGCAGTGAGTTCATCATTCAGATCATATAAGGAAGATCTTACAGGCGATCCTAATGAATAATCGTCGGCTTTATTGATATCCATTTTTGTTGGATAGAATGACATTTCCCCAGCTATAAACTGATAGGCATGCTTTAATTCATGAATCAATGAGGTATAATCGCCAAAAACAAAACCAATTGCAACTGCCTTGTCATCTTGGGAATACTTAGTAATGCCACTTATTCTTCCCCCAAACTTACCTTCCCCACTGGCAAAAGATCGAACAGTAATTAGCTGTTTACTTTTTTTTAACTCACTTATTTCCCTCAAACTATTTGACATTTCCGAAAACATAAATTTACTCGTTTGAAGTTGTCCATTTAATAATTTTGACATTTTTTTATCGCCGCCTGCATTTGCATCAACTATATCTTTCTTTAAGGAGATTATATCTGCTCTTAATTGGTTTTGCCTTTCCTGAACCATATCTTCCATTGTTTCTATGTATCCCAATGATTCATCATCAAACCTGTCTCCCCTGGGATCATTAAATTTAACAGGGCTATTCCCCATACAGTTATAGGGAGTTAATCCAAAAAAATACTCTGATTTTGGATCTGCTTGCCACCATCTGCCTATTTGTGCATCATGTGTTCTGAAAAACGTTTCGCCTATGTTTATATCAAAAAAGTTTTCTTGCTCAATGCCATTGTACTTATATTTATTCTCTATTCTTCCTGTTGCTTTGGAACTTATACCCGCCATTTGTAACCCAAAAGGATAATACACATTCTCCTCGGTTAAAGGCCCGGTATAATGCTGTACCACCAAATTATCAAAGAACACAGGTTTTTCACCATCAGCCATCTTAGCCTGGTAACTCAAATATACAAATAAATAGCCGCTCTTGGTAACTGGCAGTCCGCTGGTGGCCAAAGTTTGCAGCCGCCTGTCCTGGTGGTATCCCACCCTTATAAAGCCACTGCCCGACGGCACGTAGTTAAACTGCTCATCAAATAAAATCCAGTTAAGATATGCCTTGGGCGGGCTGGGCAGCACCACATCAGTATGGCTGCTCAAAAAGCTGTTAATACCACCCAGCATGGGGCTGCTGCTGCCCTGCAGCTCGGCTGGTGTAGCTTTGCCTCCACTCAACCCGGCACTGCCATTGGTTAATGCTGCTATTAAACCACTGAGCAGTTTTTCCGGCTGTATATTACTGGTATTGGGTGCATCGGCGGCATAAGGCACCCAGGCTTTTACGCCAATATCCACTTTATCGCCCACCATTACTTTAAGAGCAAGGGTGGCGCCTAACTGGTTGGCAATGCCATCCAGCTTGCTGGTGTAAGTATTTGGGCTGGTGGTTGGGTCGGCAGGATAATCAGGACTTACAATACTGGCAATGGGGTAGGCTGTTTCGCTTATACGGGTATACAGTGCTGTTTCCTTTACCCTCGCCGCCGTTTCAAAGGTAGCCATGTATTTAGCCGTATCTGTTTGCTCTGTAAGCACCGTACGTATATTGCCCAGGTGGTCTTTTAAAAAATAATCGTACTGCCATGTCATAGCACTATCGCCATTTACAAAGTATTGTTTGGCGTATCTTATCCTTCCCTCTTCATGCCCGGTAAACTCCAGCACACTATCCTGGTACACAAAACCGCTTACATACTCGGTAGTTTTATCGGGCTTGCCCGTTTCGTGTACAATCTTTTTCAGCTTACTGCCCGTCGCATCGTACACATAGTCAATACTGCCCTTATTGCTTACGGCAATGCTTTGCGGCAGGTTTAAATAATTATAGGTTATACTGCTTATGCTTTTATTATTGTCCACCACCATATTGCCGTTTACATCGTAGGTATAATCAGTACTGGTTTTAGTGGCAGCATTATACTTAAAGTCGCCCAATCTGCTGCTGTTGTCATTAGCAGTGTCGTGCACACTTATCAACTTATTACTGGTCAACTGGTAATTATACTTCAACTTATCCACAAAATCACTCCCTCCAATACGCCATCCCTTCTGCGCCATGCTTAGTATATTGCCATTGGCATCAAAGGTTAAATTGCTTACGCTGTAATCTATACCGGCATCTTTATCAAACTTGTTAATGGTGTACTGGTTAAAGTCGGCACCTGTAAGCCTGTTTACATTATCGTAGGCAAAATCGTATTTGCGCTTTTCGCCATCGCCTGCGGCCCGCCAGGTGGTGCCGCCAATATTGCCATTATATTGCGGGCTGGTATAAACTGTGCCGGGTACAATGGCACCTGCTTTATCATAGCCCAGCTCAAATCCAAACCAATTATTAGCTGTGCCCTTTACATAATCTCTGTTAGTGCCTAAAAGCCACCCCCGTATATTATAATCATACACTAACGATTCAAGTGGATTTCCAATACCCAATCCCACAATACCCAATTCCTTCTTTCGTAACTGCCCTAACTCGTCATACGTATTTGTCAATATGGTTTTTTCCAGGCTGCTCACTGCCACACTGTTCACCGTACCCTGTATTGTTTTCTTCACTGTTAATAACCTTCCCCCATGGTCGTAGGCCATTTTGGTTAATATAGTTACACTGGCTGCATTGGTGCCAGCTTTGCTGTGTTGTTGTAAAAGCCGCAGAGGTTTGCCGCTAAAGTCGTACTGCGTGGTGAGTATATCCCTGCCGCCGCTTGCGTTTATGCTTTGTACCTGTATTGCCCGGCCACGTTCATCGTAAAAACTTACGGTGTAC
Source organism: Chitinophagales bacterium (assembly GCA_031376295.1). GTDB lineage: Bacteria > Bacteroidota > Bacteroidia > Chitinophagales > Chitinophagaceae > Ferruginibacter. The sequence continues at coordinate 1,966 of JANMDL010000773.1, read as the reverse complement.
AGGTAAGTATTTACGGTGTTAAGCACTTTCACCTTACTACCTGTGGCCTGCCCCTTTAATGCATAGCTAGCGGTAATGGGCTGTGCATACAGCGGGCTGGTATTGTAAGTGGTAATAAAATAGCTGCTGTTGCTGGTATTAGCAGCATCCAATACAGCAGTGAGCGTGGTACCGCTGCCGGCCACCCAGTTGTAATTGTCGTAATAAGTTTCGGTTAACAGATCGGCACCTGCCAGTGCAGCCGGGGCCGGATAAGCGCTGCTGATGTATGCCTGCTGGCGGTGGTAAGCGGCCGTGCCTGCGCCTGCCCACAGGTAGGTACGCAGCGGGCGGTTCAGTTCGTCGTACTGCGTTACCATCCACTGGCCGGTGGTGGCCTGTTTACCGTCCTGTGTCATCACCAGCCTGTCACGTACATCATAAACCATGTTTACAGTGGCAGCACCGGGTACTTTTTTAGTAATCATGCGGCCCCGCTGGTCGTAAGTATAGCCAAAGCACAACTCATCTGATAGTGTTGCCGTAAGCATCCAGCCTGTACTTATCAACTGATCAACTGCTAAGGGCGGCAGCACTGTGGTGAGCCTCCCCATGTCATCATACACATAATAGGTACACAGCCAGCCCGTATGCCCGGCTGCCGGCGCATTGGCCAACTGTACTTTTTTTAATATCACCAGGCCTGCATTGTCTTTATACTCCACCACCTGCCTGCCCTGCTCATCTATGGTAATGGTTTTGCTCAGTTGCCCCTGCCCGTACACTTCGCTGCTGGCGGGCAGCGTGGCAGGGTTAGCGGCTGTAGCCCATATACGCACACTGTCGGCAGCAGTATTAAGCCGGTATTGCAGTTGCACCGCTCTTTCGGCATGGGTGCCCATAGTACCTGCCCAGCTGTTGCCCGGGGCAAAGCTTTTTACCGGCCGGTTTAAGGGCGATGGCTCAAATACCTTTTGGCTGTAAAAAAAGCTTTCGCCCTGCCCACCGGACCCTGTGGGTGCGCCATACTGCGCCTGCATAAAGGCAGTTTGCTGCGCCAGTGCATCGGTTTTGTACAGGCCATCATTGGTGCCATTTACATTGTTTGCACTGGCCACACTGGCAAAGGGCAGGTACTTGCGGGCCTCCCGGCCCAGGCCATCGTATACAATAGGGCTCACCATGTCTTTTTTGCCGGGGCTTTGCTGCTTTGCCACCATTTGCAGGGGGCGGCCCAGCCCGTCTAAGTAAGCAGTGGTAGTACGTACTTCTTCCACCGGTTTGGTGGCAGTAAGCGCTGTATCGGTAAGGGGCACCAGCGGCTCCCAGGTGCGTACAAAGTTCAGCCGCAGCGGCTCTGTCTCTGGCGCAATCTGTGCCATAGCCGGCAATGTAACACTGATGGATAAGAGTAGTATATATGTTTTAGTATGCTGTTTCATCGTATAAGGGTTTACTGGGTTATCAATGTTTTGTAGCGGTAATCGTATTGCTTTAATATATTACTGTTCCTGTCCCTCGCTGTTTTCAGCCTCCCCATAGCATCGTATTCGTAAAACTGTATATTGTTGTTGGCATCGCACTGGGCTGTAATGCCCACCATGGGGTTGTATGTGTAGCTGTTCATTAGCGCCTCCCTGGGGTACAGCCGCAGCTCATCAATAATACCGCTGCCGCCAATGGTAACAGCAGTGGTATAGTTAACCGTATGCTCGTAATAAGTAAAGCCGTTAATGGTAACGCCAGTTGTGGCGGTGCTGCTTCCATTTACCGCCTGCGGGCCATTTTTGCTCCAATAGCTTACTGTAAAAACTTTACTGCCATCCAACCCTGCCTTGCTGATGCTGCCATGCGCCAGGCTGTAGGCTTTTTTACCGGTAATGGCAGTCGTGCCATCCCTCAGCGGCGAGGGTATATTCCAGTTGCCATTACTCTCATTTTCAAAAGAGCAGTAAGCCACATCGGTATGGGTGGCATTGGCCACTTT
>JANMDL010000680.1:0-4359 GCA_031376295.1 Chitinophagales bacterium | reverse complement strand
CCCCGCCCGAGCTTCTTCGGCCTTGAGGTACTCAGCTTTTACCCTTTCAAATATTACTTCAATAAGTGAATCTTGATTATTCAATACAAAATTGACAGTATTAATCTGTTCAATTAAGGGGTCTGGATCATCGGATAATTCATCTTCAATAAAGAATTGCAGTTTTCTGTTTTCAAGTGGCAATTCACTCAAATTACCAAAATTGCCATTCCTGGATTGAAATTCTCCAAATGCGTCAATACGAAAAGAGACTTCCCACTCACCATTAAATATATATTCCATTTTAATATTATTTATCTAATCCGATTTTTTTGATTTTTTAGGTTTACAATTTTCTATTTTATCAATTTCCATATATTTTTTTCCAACCGGTAAACCGATTGCTACCAACCGGCCTGCATATTGTACATAGTAATTTGTGGAAATGCTCATTTACCTATTTCAAATTGTCTTTAATGGTGGAAATCTTTTTAACAATACCAATCAGCTTAAATTGCAACGCAACAATACCAATTATAAAAATTAAAGAAAATAAATACAGTTTGTGCCAGTCAAATATCAATAAGCCTAAAATTACAAGTGTCATAATAAAGTATATACCTAAGAAATAATAAAGCCCTTGCCGCTTTATTCTATAAAAGTTTATTCCTTGCCTAACCGATATGTATGTAAATGCCAATGCCGCAATCGTTATACTATAGTCTGCCCATTTTGGGTATTCGTACATTACCAATTGAGCCAGCACTAAAAAACAAGAAATAAATGCACATGATATAAATGCAATTGCAAATGCCCAGAAAAAAATTGGCTTTTTCCTTAATTCTATTTTATGGTCATCACTTAAATCCATTTCCGTTGTAATAAGATTATCTTTTGTTGTTTTATTAACTTCATACTGTTTTAGCTAACTCTTGCAATCTTACAACCGCTCAAATGTTAAAATTTACATCAAAATCTTGTCAGCATCATTTTTTTTGTTACGCTATCTCATCAAAAAATGAATATCCTTCGTAACTTTCATTTGACGAAGACCTTAACAGTTGATAAGGAATTAATCTGTCTGTGTCTGCAAGCATTATACCATTGTCAATACCAAGTTTTGCTATTGCTGCTGCTTCAAAATTTATATAGTCTTTTATAATGCTCGGTTGATTTTGCTCATCGTGTTTAGCGATTAAGTCATCAATTCCATTTGCTATAACTTTCGTATCATTATTACGGAAACCTGTAAATGACTTTACTATTCCTGCATAGTTTTTTTCCCACTTACCGTTCACCCACTTTTCCATACCCGAAATATTCGAAGAAAGTTCGTGCCTATCCTTTCTCCAAATACTCTGTACGCCTTTCCCAAAATAGGTGGAAAATGAGTCTTCATGCTGAGTTTTTGTATATGCGGAATAACGGTCAATCAAACTTTGTGAGCCAGCCAAAATAGGATATACAAAAGTGTCAAGCACATTGAAGATTTCTCCATTATACATTTCGTGATAATAAGCATTGGTCATTCCAATTTTGTACAAGCAATTTTTAGCACTCCTTATATCATTATTCAAGTAGTATGAATTAATAAAGAAAATCGCATTTATACCTTTAAATGAAAGACAATGATGATAAAATATTTCCTTGTTTACTGCTAAAGGTAATTTCGATTTTTCACGTCCTATACTATCTGATACAAGGGATTTCAAATCCTCTATTTTATCCATAATTTCTAATTTTTAAAAAATTATTTTTAATTATTCTCGTCAAAAAAAGAATAGCCAACATATTGTTCGTTTGGGGCAGACCTTAAAAGCGAATAAGGAACTAATCTGTTCGTGCCTTCAAGTGCGTAGCCATTCTCAATTGCAAGTTTCGCAATTGCAGCAGCTTCAACATTGATATAGTCCTTAATTATACTCGGCTGGTTTTGTTCATTATGTTTGGCTAACATCTCATTAATTCCATTGGTTATACTTTGCACATCTTTATTCAAAAACCCCTTAAAACTCGTTACTATACCTGAGTAACTTTTCTCCCATTCACCTCCAACCCATTTCTCCAAACCAGTAACGCACCGGGCAAGACCCTCGTTATCTTTCCTCCAAATACATTGTATTCCTTTGCCGAAAAAAGTGGAAAATGAATCTTCATGTTGCGTTTTTGTGTAAGCCAAATAACGGTCAATTAAAGTTTGGGAGCCAGCTAAAACAGGATATACAAAAGTATCAAGCACGTTGAAGATTTCGCCATTATATACTTCGTGGTAATAAGCGTTTGTCATGCCAATTTTGTACAAGCAATTTTTAGCGTTTCCAATATTGTCCTTGACAAATAGGTTTTCAATGAAAAAATAAGAATTAATTCCTTTTAATGATAAAACATAAAACTCAAAAGCCGCCTTATCGCTTGATTGACTGAGGATAAACTGCTCATCAGTTATACTCCTGCTCACTATTTCATTGAGTGGTATTGTTGCCATATTAAAAATTATCTAATTTAAGTAAAATTACTTGTTTTAAGTCTTTGTCAATCGTTAGTACATATTTTTCTATTTTTGGTTGATTATAAAAAAGGACATCTCCAAGATTACGAATTGAAGCATCAGAGCTATTCCTCATTTCCGCTATTTTGGCTGCTTGCCATTGAGTACTCATCTGAGTGCCATTATTTGTATTAGGTAACTCAACAGAAGTGCCACTCATTGGTTTGCTTTCAACCATCCTGATTCTTGTCGGTTGGGGCAAACCATTTTCAAAGGCCATTGCATCAAATCCATGCCCACTTCTGTTTACTTTTACGTTAATAACTGTATTATTATCTAATTCTTTAAGGAGTGTTTCAGAAATGGCTTCTCCTAAATCACCTTGCCTTTGAGTATTACCAGCCGCAGAAGCTGCAATATATTCATCCATTTGTTGCTTTAACGTGCTATTTGTGCGTGGAATGATAACTATTGCTTTTCCATCATTCACAAGCATCTTAACATTATTAATTGCTCTAACGCCACCAGACCTTTCAACAGTAGTAGCATTTCTTAAAGTTAAAAAATCATCAACATCAATGTGTGTAAGCTGACTTGCGTTTTCAACTGCATTTAATCTAACTGCGGCGTTATCATCTTCCTTTTTTAAGTTACTAATTATATCATCCTTTTCAGTTGCTGTTACTGGCACTTCACTATTGCCGTACTCCAACTCCCTTTTCAGCTTATTATCCACAAGGTCATCTTCAAATTGTTTCCGGCTGTTTTTTATACCTTGTCGTATATCGTAAATGCTCACCGCAAGCACCATTCCACCTGCTACCAATTGTACCCTGTTGTACCATAGTAAAAACTTACGCCCGCTTTCCGTTTCGCCCAATTTTTCAGCCAATATTCCATTTACAAAAAAATCACTTACTCCCCAGCCTATGTTCCAAAGTGCTTTGGCTACCGTCCAGGCATTTTTTGCTTCCATCGCAAGTCTTATTTCGCCTACGCCGGTAAGCAGCAGGGCTATATCAAACACCGTTTTCATGCCCGCCTTTATCTTGCTGCTGTTGTGGTTGTTAAATATCAATTGCGCTATAATAGCAGGCACAATGGCTCTTTCATTTTTGCGGTAAGTTTTATCGCCCAGCGTAAATGTGCCGTTAAATACGATATACACATAATCATAAGCTGGCAAATTTAGCTTTACCAGCCTATCGGTATTCTCCAACTCCACTATGCCGGTACTGCTTATTTTTTGGGTTACAGCATCGCCAAACCAAAAGCCTGGCCTTATGCCAATTGCTTTGCGCTGCACCAATGCGGTGTCAAACGAAAAGGTACTCCGTGGCGGCATTTTACGGTAAATAAATTTGGCCAAACTGGTTATAAATTCATCAAGGTCGTTACTTGAATTTACAAAATGCCCATTGTCAATTTTGCTCACCAAATCTTTCAGCAATACATCAGATGAGCCTGCGGCCTTTTCTACTATCATAGCATCCAGCAATCCTTTTTGCTGCTCATCAGGCGTGTATTGCACCATCATTACGGCGTAAGCCTCCCGGCTGTTGTACATATTGTTGCCCATTGCACCGCCTGCCATCACCTTTAGGGCGTGTACCCTTTCCGGCAGGGTAAGTGCCATATAATCTGACTGTAAAAAATCGTTGAAAATATCATCCAACTGGTTGGGCGTGGTGGAGGTTAGTATCTGCTTGTGCTTTTGTACCCGCTTTAAGGCACTGCCTATTACCTTGCGCTCATCGTTAATCGCTGCTTTTGAATTGGTAAAGGCAGGCTTTTCATATATCATGGCATTGTGTACCAGCCGTATCAATTTTTTTCGGTCATCGGTTTCAGCAAGGTCTTTTGCATGGGGATGTGATGTAAGTAATAAATGC
>JANMDL010000665.1:0-4571 GCA_031376295.1 Chitinophagales bacterium | reverse complement strand
GGCGCTGTTTAAATACAGATGACCGCTCATAGCAGACGGAGTTTTATTATAACTGTAAATAAAAATATTATCTTTATGGTGTCTTCATTCAACTGACAAGGCAGCCAAGGCCTTTTACATAGCAGACACAGCAGCGAAAAAGTCCTCATATCCGCTTTGGTCTCCGGATTACTCTTCGCCGTTGTTGTGTCTTTTTACCAACAACGATTTGGTTACTGCATCATAGGAAAGTACTACCTGATAAACGCTTGTTGGTGATAGCCTTGCTGCATGGCCCCGCCAACTATGTTGGGGGCACGAACACCAGCAAGGGCAGAAAAGGTACAAATATTTTTATACAATACAATTGTTTTTTGCGGCTAACGATGGCTAAAAATGCAAAAATGTTTTCTACCTTTACAGGGTCAGATAGTTTAATAATATTATTCACATCATGCGTAGTCTTTTTCCATCAAAGATGCAATTACGTTATTGGGCAGGCATACGGGTGAAAGTCCCGGAGTTCATCTTTTGCTACGCATTAGACTGTCTGACAGTGATCTGCCCATTTTTTTACACAAAATTTTTTCTTCATGTCAGACAGAAAGAACAACGGTGGCCAAATGAACAACAGTAGTTTGGCCGCAGGGGATGCAGCACCACACGCTGCCGAAGTTATCCGCAATTTTATTTTGTTTTATCCGCCGGATGTGGCCAGGGAGGCACTTTGGCAATTGCTCTCAGCCAGTATGAGTGGCGCCTGTGCCGACGACTGGCGACGACTGGGATGGCCATGAGCGGAGCAACATGCTGCTGTTTTACCGCCTGGCGGGTGAGCTGGTAGAAGTGCTGCCGGGCCTGCTGCCCAAAACGGGCAATTGATACAGATACAACGGTTAACAAGTGTATGGCCAGCCTTCGGGCTGGCTTTTTTACCTCATCCCTATCCCTTCTCCGGCCTGCCCCGAAATACTGAGGGGAGAAGGGCAACAGCGAAGACCGAAAAGAAGACCGACCCGAAGGCTTCGCATCAATCCCTGCCTACCGTCAGGCAGGTTCGCAACACCTTCTCCGCTGTAGCTATCCCTTACCCAAATTTATGGTAAGGGCACTGAATGCATACTGCGACCTTAACGCTTACTGAAAGTAGCTATTGGCAAATACTGTAGCGTCCTGTCATGCCGATTGCGCAGCGAGGCATCTGCACCACCGGGAAGCAGTAAGCAATGTGTTAGTGCAGATGCCTCGTGCCTCGGCATGACAAGACGGTACGATATGCGCTAATGGTTACAGTATGTAAAGGCTGGAATCTGTGATTTCGGCTTCAAAATTTGGGTAAGGGATAGCCGCTGCTGGCCCTAAATACTCAGTATTTGGCATCTTTCCGATTGGATTGGCCCTAAATACTCAGTATTTGACGTCCCGCTGGCCCGCTGGCTCTAAATACACAGTATTTGGCTTCCCGCTGACCCGCTGACTCTAAATACGCAGTATTTGACGTCCCGCTGACCCGCTGGCTCTAAATACGCAGTATTTGGCGTGCCGCTGACCCGCTGGCTCTAAATACTCCGTATTTGGCCTGTTGCTTTATGATGGGTTTTAACTTTCCGGTTTGTGCGGACAAGAACCAGGGCGGAGAATCCTTTTTTCTATCAGGCGACAACTTTTTTCCTGAAGTTGCCATTCGCCCTTTGCAATCCGGTCGTAGTCCGGGAGAACTGAGAGACACCAGTCATCCTGCGGAAGACTGGGCCAGGTGGTTGTGATGGTTTTACTTTTTAAGTTTCTTTGCCAATACTAAAGAACGCTTCAATGAATTTATGTTTTTCCAATCGCTATGTGCTATGATAATAAATTTTGGTTTCCGGCATTTTTTCTGAACTTTTTTCAGTGTAGATGCATATTCTGTTACATTTCCATCGTCTAAATAACCTAAATCTTCAGCATCAGCACCTTTTATTAAGCAACCACCGTATAATATTTTTTCTTTTTTAAACCAGATTATAATATTGTCTTCAGTATGTCCCTGTCCGGGGTAATAAGTTTCAAAAGAATATTGTGCTACATTAAAGACAGTATCATTTGCCATTAAAAATTCAGCCCTTTTTTTATTATTCTTTCTACTTAACTCATCTGTAAGTACAGTAGTATAGGTTTTAATTCCCTTTTGCCGGTAATATTCAAGTCCGGCAGTTTTGTCGCTATGCCAATGTGTTGCAAAACACATTACCACGCTTTTGTTATGTCTTAATTTTATACTGTCAAGCAATGGTTGAAATTGTGTTGTATCCCAGGGTGTGTCAAACATCACAACACCATTGTCAGTAACAAGATACATCCCGTTTGCCGGCACCTGATATTCCTGGTAGGTATTATACGTTGTATAAATATAAAAGTCTCCTGCCAGATGGGAGATTTCAAGTTTTGCTTTTCCTGCCTGTCCAAAAATATTGGTTAGAGAAAAAATAAATACTGCTGTTAAGATAATTGCCTGCATAATACTAATACAAATTATTGGGTGATGGTCTGTAAAATTACCGCTAACGGCAGTTTGTTAAAAAACTACTGCCGCCCACCAAATATACGCATTATGTGAACAGCCATATTTCCGTTTTATTTTTGCTACTGTAAGATATGCAATTTCTTCAGTGTACAAACGCAATCAAATTATACCTTTACAGCCACCGTGTCGGCCAAAGGAGGATCAAACCCTGGTCGTAAATGAGCCGTGCTTGTTTATTTTTTTTAAAGTTTATCCGGTTGGCGGGGCTTCCCGGCATACCACAAAATATTGCCTGCTGTTCTTCTTCGTTATGCTAACACGAGGTTCGCTTTTTCATCAGCTATTCCAATTGTGGCAATAGCACCTGAATTGAATTTTAAGAAGTCTGTTTCAATTCCGTCTGAAAAAATTAGTCCATTGTTAGGCATAAATGATTGAATAATTAATTTTGATTGGTCTGCAATAATTCCTGCTGTTGTTGCTACTTGCGTTCGCTTACTTGCAAAAGGTTCTCTTACTGCAAACATTAATTGATTGTCTTTAAGTTTGACATATTTTTTCTTCGAGTTATCTTTTTCAATAAACTTATGAATTCCAAAACTCATATTGAAAATTGAACTTAACCAGCCTGTTGAACCAGCTTGTGTAGAAATAATTATGCCTGATGAAGAATGCTCTTCTGTTTTGTTGTTATATGTAAGCTGGTAACGTGCAGAAACGTGTGAACTTGCTCCAATAAATAAATCATTAAAAGCCAAAAGTCTTTGCCCATCATTCAATTTCGCTTCTGCAAACGAAGTCAGTTTTGAATTGTAATTCTGAGTGATTACTTTTTCAATTGCTGTTATGAAGTTTTCTGCATTGAAAGGCAACAATACACCATCAAATCTTTCCTGGTCAGGATTCACCGCCACAATTGGAATTTGTTTTACATATTTAGCTGTGTTTGCAACTAAGCCATCTTGCCCTACGGTAACAACAACCTGATTGTTATTAAAAATAAAAGATGGCAAAAAACTTCTTTCAACAATTTTATTTTTCAAAACAGTGGATAAATTTCTTTGTACGGTTGAAAGTGAGGTGTGAAAAATTTCATCTTCTTTTTCATAGTCACTAAAATCTCCACCAGAACGCTCAATATAAAATTTTGCCTGTGCCTTCGTATTGAATCGTTCTATTAATGCTTCAAGTCTTGTTTTGTTCTTGATTATGATGGCATATTCAATACTCATTATTTGTCTTTCAATAAGTTTTCAAGTAAGTCAGGACTAATATTTAAGTTGCCAATTTTGCCGGCATTTTCAGCTAATTCTCTAAATGCAAGTGAAACATTAAATTTAGGGTCAGTATTATTATTCAGAGCTGTCAAAATTTTCCAGTCCAAACCTTTGTACGGTTTCAAAGTTGTTTCTAAAACATATCCCTGTGCATCTGCCTGTTTTCTTTCGTTTGCAGTTTTTTGTTCGAGTAATATTTTTCTTTGGTTTTCAATAGCAATGTCTGCCTGCACTTTCATTTCCCTGAGTTTCAATTCGTTTTCAGCTTTTTGCACTTCGGTTTCCGCTTGTTTTTCAGCAATTTGTTTATTCTTTTCTTCTATTGCTATTTCGGTATTTAATTCACTCTCTTTTATTTTTCTTTCCTGTTCAACGGCAAAGTTTCTCCTTGCATAAATTGCCTGGTCAGCTTCTTGCTGCAAACTTTCTCTTGTTTCAGTTTCTAAAGCCCGTTCCATTTCAGGCGTAGCTTTTATTGCCAAAATATTTATACTCAAAATTTCAATTCCAAGCATTTTAATTGCTGTTGAATTTGAAAGACCTTCTGTAATATTTGCTTCAATTGATTTTGCTGACCGGATTGCTTCTTTAAGTCCAAGTTGATGAATAAATGAGGAAGTTGCTGTTTGTGCTTCGTTTACAATTGTCTGATTTAGTTTTTCTGTATCATCTTTTTTATACACTCCATTTCCGTTAACAGTGAAATCTAAAACGTCTGCCAATTGCTTTGGATTACCAATTTTGTAAGTGATTTGTCCCTGTATGGTCACTGTTTGGTAGTCTTTGGTGGTTTCACTGAAAATAAAAGGCAG
>JANMDL010000656.1:0-12221 GCA_031376295.1 Chitinophagales bacterium | reverse complement strand
TGCGCAGGTCATTGTCAAACTTACTGAACAGGAACTGTATGTTCTGGTGCAGCACACCGCTAGGGTTATTGTATCGGTTGGTTGAGTAACGGCAAATACATCCACCCTATATTTCTCCCGCAGGTCGGTAGCAATTTTAATGGCTGCACCACCTGTGCGGCTGAAACGGTCGAGGGTATAAACCAGTATATGCGAAACCTTGCCCTTGTTCTTTTTGATAAACTCAAGCATCCTGCCAAACTCCTTGCGGCCATCTGTCTTGGCACTTTCATAAGTACCGCCATAATGGCCCAGCACCGTGAAGTTGTTTTTGGCCGCATATTCGTCAATAATTCGTCGTTGGAACTCCAATGATAGGTTTTTATCCGCCTGCTCCTTGGAAGAAACACGGGTATAGATAACGGCGGTTTTGGCATTGCTGACGGGCGGGGTATTGGCCGAAGTCCTTGCCCATTTTGAAAAAGCATCTTTGTTGACCATATTTTCGTTTTTTTTGTCTTTATCCCTGTAATGCAAATATATAAAACATTGATAATCATATAGTTAATATTTTTATGAAGCCATTACTTGGTATATAATCGCCGAATACCGGGCAAGCATTGCTACTATATTTTCCGCATCTTTTTCATTCAGTTTATCGCAACCTTTGAAGGTTTTGAGTATGGCCGGGGTAAGCGGCCCAAGGCTGGATGCCGACAATTGCCGGGGATTGGGGTCGGTTTGACCGAAAGGTTCACTTAACCGTACTAGCTTTCCCTGCGGTAATATTTTATTATGGCCGTCAATGCTGGGTAAATGAATGGCCGGTTCATGCGTGGCTAGATTGCTTGTTTCTTTAACCTTTAGTTTCATACGATACACTGATTGTTTTAAGATAATTGGGTTGCTCATCCATGTTTATGCTATGTTGGAATATACAGCGAAGCTAAGGTGGGGCTACAACACATTTTCCGGGTATTGCAGTGTTGTGCAGGATTATTCCCGGTTGTTCCTTGTTGTGCTGTTTTGTGTGCAGATTGGATGTAAAGGGTACCATGGCCATTTTTTTGTGCAAAGCTACAATGCCGAAAAAGCCAACTTTCCGGTTTCGGCAGGTTTGGGCAGTTTTTGGCAGATATTTGCAGATATTTGCAGGTTTAGGCACCAGAAAGACCAGGAATGACGCAGAAAGACCATAAATGTTTTTCGTGAAACATTAAAAAAATAGGAAAATGATACATGAAAATGTAATACAGTAATATTTCGGGTGGAAATCGTAACAGTCATGTTATATCTACAAGCTCAGAAAATACAGTAAGCGATTTTACAGTCATTGGTAAAAGAGTCTGCCGGGAAATGACGCATTTTTACAATTACCCGAATATCTACAGGCTTTCCTGATTACTGGCATGGTTTTATCCCCTTGTATGGTTTAAGTACTGCTTTGAAAACAGTTAAATTTTTATCCCTCCCCAATCATTCCGCATTGCTCCCTAATTGCTCCCCATTGCTCCGTAATTATTCCCTAATTGCTCCGCAATGTATCCTGTATCGCAAATGTGTCGTCCTTGTATCGTCCTGAAATAAGTTGAAATAAAAAACAGGCAGCCAAACTTATTATTGAGGCCCCAAAAAACAGCTACAAAGGGGTAGCTTTTGCATCCTGTGCGGTCAGGTTCATTTGCTGCTGTACCTGGCAGAAAAACTCAAACAACTTGCTGAAAATCGTTTCCTGCATGGCCAATTGTCGCTTTAATAGTGTGATGTTTTCCTTTTGTGCGGTAATCAACGCATCCCGTTCCTTGATTTTTCCGAAAAGGTCGTTGTAATTAACAGATGAGTTGTAAAACGCATCCTCCACTTTCATTTCCTTTTGTGATTTTACTTGCTTTGCCATGATGTGTGATTTTGATAGGGCAAATTCCCTATTTTTACCAAAACAACTGTTTTAAAGCCCGGATGAACAATCCGATAAGCGCATTATTTATTAATTTTAAGCCATGATAAAGGAAAAAATCATCAATAACATCAAGACTATCCGTGAAAGTAAAAATCTTACAGCGGATTATATTGCCCAGCAAATGGGCATCAGCCAAAGTACCTACAGCCGTAAAGAAACCGGGGAAAGTGACTTTTCTTTGACTGAATTGATAAGGCTGGGAGAGGTTTTTGAAGTTAGCGTTTCAAAGTTTATTGATATGGATTTGGCAAGGGTAATAAACCAGTACCATGCTGAGAACACAACAAGCAACACAAATAACAACATAGAACATCAAGTAGTAAGTGATGAAGGCTATAAGGCAGCTATTGAGCAGTACAAGGCCGAAAATGAATACCTGAAGCGGCAAAATGATGCACTGCTTTCGGCAATGATGGTTGAAAAGAATAAGGGGGCTTAAAGCCTCTTTTTTAACCAATTAGATTTGTTCAACTGGGGTGACATTACAAAGATGCCTGTTTTAAGTACCCGGATGGAAATTAATTTAAAACCACAGTATCAATAATAGTTTCCACTTTGTGTAATAGCTGTAACAGTTTATCGGCATATTCTTCGGCAGTACCTGCTAAACGGTCAGGCAAAATATAGACTAAGTCGCTATCCACAGAAAAATTATAAGGCCCGTGCTGCCACATGGGCCACCAATCGGTATCAACCAGATAACCTAATTGGTTTTTTATATCTTCTAGTGCTTTTCTTAACTTTTCTGAATTTATTGATTTTGAATTTATGTCATTATATACACCCAGGTATGCATTGCCAAATAAGCCCTCCCATGCAACACCCACAAAAGGATGTGCTGCATTTTGCCTCCACATATTTTTATAAACAATCAGCTTGGCTTTCGGATTCTCTTTGTTAGTGGGATTCAATATTTGCCACTTATTGGTGCCATCATTGCTTTTATCAGATAAAAAAAAATGAACCTGGTTCCAAAAATTTCGCAACAGTTCTTCTTTGACAAACCTGAATTGGCTCATCACTTTCAGCATGGCTTCAAAGTTGGTTCGCTCAGTAAGGAAATTGTACATTTCCTGTTCATATTTATCCATATTATAAAAATTGAATTGCGTCAATATATTGTGTAATACTATGTTTTACCACTGGAGCCTTTATCTCTGTCAAAGTACTTTTTAAAATGGTTTCAATATCACCATAATATCCCCATTCTGTCAATGCCTTTTCGGAGATCAAACAGCTGTATAAATCCATGCTGATGGAATCTGATGACGGCCTTGACTTATAAGGCGTTAAATAAATGATGTGATATTGACCTTGCTTTAATCTCCGGGTTTGGGTTAAATGCCTGTGGTATCTTGTCAATTGGTCTTTCTCATCATGATGATAAATCTTGTTTTCTATAACAATCGCTTTGGGAATACCGGCATGAAAGAAAGTAATCAGGATATCCATGCGCCCATTGTTATAATCAGCGTATTCTTTTGCAATCTTTATATCACCGATACTGTCAAGGTTGAATGAGTTTCCGTACAAATGCCGTAAGAATGCGTTAAAAAAGAGCCTGCCCTGCCTGTGTTTGCCCTCCGGGTTTAATAATTCAACCAAAAAAGGTGTATGCACTCTTGCCTCAAGATGGTAAACCTGCAGAATGCTGAATAAGTTAAACTTTGGTGCTTCATTTTCAATTAATAGTTGTGCATTATTTTCAGCAACCGAATAATTGGCCAAGAAATTTTTCATTGCCGGCATTTCATGCTGAATTTTTAATTCCAGCATACTGTTCTCTTTTGCGATATAGGTTTCCAGGAACTGTTTAATATCGTTCAATCCGGCGTTAGTCATTTATAAATAGTCAATAATTTTCAGGCTCTTCTGTAAAATTCAGCCCTAATTGCCTGGCTGCTTCTTTGGCTGATTTGTATTGTTGCTTGCTCTCGTTGATAGGGCTGCCCTGGGAGGCTTTTATTGTAAAACTTACTTCTATTTCTATTTTATTGCCATTCATGGCGAATGGTGTTATAAAGTAATTAAATAGTTCAGTATAACGTTCGAGCGGCACATTTCCGGCAATGGTTATTGATTTAAAAGATTTCACTGCTGCTATATCAGTGGCATCTGCCGGAACGGGAATAACCAATGGAGGGTCTCCGTCATTTAAGACATTTTGCGGGGCTGTTGTTTCGGTGGATGGGCTTACTATATTACTTTCAGGCTTGGGCATTAAGCTCTTGTCAACAAGCCAGTAGTTGGCATCATTTATATCAAAATAAGGAATGTTTTCGCCCAGGTAGAATTTTGTGTAGCTGGTGCCATCGCCAAATGCAATGCAGTACTCTCCATTATAACAGTAGCGTTGCAGGCTTTTAACGACAGCTTCTGCACCGGTAATCATTGGCTTGTCATCAAAACGAAGAAATGCTTCAAACACATCTTTTGCTTTAATGGCTTGTTGCGCAGTGGGCAGCAGGTTGTTGTTCTTTAAGGTGCTTAAGCCAACTGATTCCAGCAACCATTCTTCTTCTTTGAGTGCTTCGATTATATGGGTATTTATCTGACTGTCCAGGCTGTCTCTGAATTGCTTGATGACGAGGGTTTCAATACCATTTTTTACTGAATATTTTGCCACCAGCGAATAGGCCGATACCAATGCCGTATCAGATTGTTTACCGGCTTCATCTATTCTTCTCTTTATGTCGGTTTTCTGTTCGTTATTTAACTGTGTGCTGTATTCAGCATTAATTTTGTTACAAGCCAGGTAGTTTTTAATATCATCCTGCAGTTTGCCGATACCCATTTCTGTACAAAGCAAAAACAGCATGGTATTACGGTAAATCCTTTCGCTGTTGCCTTTTTTGGTAGCCAGTTTTTCAATGATGGGTTTGGTTTTGCCATTTACCCCGGTTGGATTGACTGCATACTGCGGGCTAAGAATGACCAATGTTGGTTTCATTTGCTCCGGTATATCTTCTAATGGATCTACCAATGCATGAAACAGTAATATGCCCTTGTTTGTCTTCTCTTTCACCCTCCTCAGTATTTCAGCAGTAATATCGGGGCTTTTAATATCGCCTTTGGCCTGGTTAATAAGTATGTTCACATTTGGCGTGGTATCAAACCAATATCTTTTAATGCCGGTGCTGCTGTAATAGAGATAGTGTGCATTGGCTTCCATTCTGTCGATGGCACCGTTTATGTCGTTGTGGTTAAAGCCATCGGGCTTTACCATACACAGTTTAATTTCATCTATACCAACTCCTTTGTTTTGGCCTTTACTGCCGAAAGTGCCAAACAGCACCGTGGCTGCAATGCCCTGCGTAAGGTTGTATTTACCCAATGCCTTTACATCGTTGTCTATATGGAATGCGTTGGATGAAGTGCCGGAAACATCTGCTCCAATTACTGAATCCCAACTTGCCCCATTTAAAATGGTAATCTGACTGGTTAATGCTTCTACATTAGAAAGCACTACATCGGAAGTATGAATTAAATATTGGCTTCCGGTTAATGAGTTTTGTCTTTTCCAGAGATCGGATACGATGGCTGCCAATATTCTTAAAACGCCCCTTGTTCTTTGAAAGAAGGGATTGCTTGCCCAACGCAGCCGGAACATATCAATCAGCTCGGGGTGAAAGGGATAGGACTTCTTCAGCTTTTCCTTATATTCTGATTTCATTGCATAGGCCGGTATTTCTGAAAGCAGCGACTGGTATAAATGAGCATAGGCTGAAATTGCCTGCTCTATTTCATCTTCGTTGCCCAAATCTTCAAATAACCTTCTGCGTACCACTTCAAATATTTCATCATCCTCCACTGGTTTCATATTGGCACCCACCCTTGTGATACGGTTTTCTAATGCGGTAAGAATTTGTGACGAAATGGGTGATGCTGCCAGTTCCTGGGCACTTGCTGGCAGCGTGGCTATCAGCACACAGTTATCTGTGCCGGTTACTGCTTCCGTTAACTCCTGCATAAAGCTTACGGTTTGGTCGCTCAGGTTGCTGGCTTCCACCTTTACGGCCGACGCACTTACGCAGTAATCTGCCAACTCATCTATCAGGATTAAGCAGGGTTTGCATTGCTCCAGCACTTTCTTAAATAAGCCCTTGGGGGCAATTTGCTTTTCGTCATTTACCCGTATTATTTCATACCCTGCCGCACCGCCCAACTGATAAGCCAGTTCCCCCCAAATGGTGCGGATGGTTAGCTCACCCACTTTACTGCCTTGTGCCGGATCATTGGTGGTATTGGTAAAAACAGCAATATGGGCGGAATCGAATTTCGGTTCACCGGTTGTTTCCAGCAGTTCTTTGGTATGCTCGCTTTTTATGGCTTTTTTGCCCCATTTGGCCAAATGGTACAAGGAAATAAGAGTATGCGTTTTACCGCCACCAAATCCGGTTTGCAAGCTGATTACCCGGTTATCGGCGTCCTGGCCGCCATTCAGCCCCTGTACCACTCTTTTGGCAATATTTTTTAATCCTGCCGTAAAATAGGTTTTCTGAAAAAACATGTCAGGGCTGTTATATATTTCACGGCCAGTGCCGGCTGCTACTGCTGCCAGGTTAGCGGCAAAGATGGATTCATCTAAATGACCGTCCTGAATATCTTTATGCGGCGTAACGTTTTTAAACCAGGGTTGCATCTCTATTTATTTATACATTAATATTATGGCTATTATCATTATATGTCGAGTTCAAATTTACGCCAGTGAAATTATATTCTCCGATATGAATACCATCTCTGTCGTGCAATTCGAAAGCTCCATGCATGAAATCTATTGACAAATAGGCAGTGGGATTTCTTGCAACAAAAACTTTCCGCTTTCTATGATGGGTTGAGTTAATTCTGCTGACTCGTTTATCATGAACCCAACCATTCATTTCTGCAATTTCAGTACCTGTATCAAAAAAGAGTCCTCTTTTAAAGTTTGTATCGTCTTTGCCCATCAATTTTTCAAAATACTTTACATCAGTAAGCAGTTGATTAATCCTTGCTGTAAAACGTAATGGCTCTATTAGTGCATTCCAACTTTTATCCGCATTTGCCTGCTCTATAGATTTCGCATTCAAAAAATCATTGTGAGCCTGGAAGTGGTTCGAGTAACTCAGGTTTAAAATCATTGCATTTGATGTCAGTTCGTTACCGTCTTCCATAAGAGTCCTGCTAATTACTGCAAGCTCAGCACTATCAAATTGTGCATCTGTTCTAAAACTTGCAACCGGGGTATTTTGATTGTGAGCTTTCTTGAAAAATTCCGAATCATTGCCATTCCAAAATACATACTGAATGCTATCATCCGGGGCATCGGAACCGATTTTTTTTAATTGATTTACCAATACACTTCTAAGCCTGCTTGTTAAATTATCTTTAGGCGGCGTTGCATCAATAAATGAAACGAAACTTAATCCTGCGGCAATTTCTTTAACCTTAAAATCTTCAGGCATATATAATTGCTCGAACTTATACAATTGGGCTCTTTCACAAACATCAACAAAGTGCGCTATTAAATTGCGGTGATTTGAAATGTCGTTGCCTGATTGATATGAGAAATTGTTTATATAAAATTTCATTACTAGTCCTTTAAAAGTTCATCAAGCATTTTGTCCCATTCATCGAAAAAACCGGAAGGCCATCTTTCCAGACCACCATCTTCATCAATGGCAAATGAAATTTTATATTTTAAATCCTGTAATTGAATTTTATCAGCAGTGAAGTAGTGAATATGAGTTTTACTACAATCAAGCTTTCCCTGTTTTACAGCCACCCTAATGCCATTTAGCAAATGGTCGCTATGTGTTTCTACAATAATCTGAACCCCACTTTGAACTGCGAGGGCTATTAATCTTCCCATCCTGGATTGACCACGGGGATGTAAGTGAGCTTCGGGGTTTTCTATTATAATTAGAGAGCCTGGTTTAGCTGTCAGGATTGCAAGGATAACAGGTAGTGCAAATGAAAATCCAAAACCTATGTTAAGCGGGTTGAAGGTTTTTGTTTGCTCATCTTTAAACGAATATTGAAGGTTTATTTTGCTTCCATCACTATCGTCAATTGATACTTTTGTGCCCGGATAAATTATTTCGCTAACCCATGCCGACAATTGGTCATAGACCTTTGTACTTGCTCCTCCCAGTAATACATCTTTAAGTTTAACATCTTCAATATCAGTAACAGCCTCTAAAAGCCTATTAGCAACAAACTCACCCCGGTATCCAACCGGACTATGCGGTCTTGTTACCGATAGTCTGTCATAGGTTACTCTAGGGCCAATTCTTTCTGCATTTAAATATTGAAAATCATTATTAAAAAGTGAGGATGAATAAATATCTCCATCTTTTCTCTCATATTTATATACAAGCGTATTTGAATTCCCTTCGGCAACAACTACCCATTTAGCAGCATTTTTCTTGTTATCAACTAATTCTAACGAAACTATCTTGTCCTCCGCATCTGAGCACAACATATCATCGGGACTAACAAGATTTACTAATTCCTTGTCTTCAATTACCAGTTTGCTATTGTTCTGTAATTCTCCCCGGTCAAAACTCTGCCTGAGTATTAATAATGATTGAACAACTGACGATTTACCCATTCCATTTATACCTGTCATTAATGTCAGTGGATATAATTCGACCGATTCATTTTTGAATCTTTTAAACTGATACAGGTTTATGTCAGTCAGCATTTGTAATATGATTTATAAGTTTTTTAATATTTTCAAATCTCGTAAATACAGCCTTTTTGCTTGCTGTACTTGAGGATACAGACTTGTAAAATTCAGCAAACTGAAGCTGAATAGTGAAACTTTCTCTCAAAATTGAACCGCTTTTTACTAAAAAATCAATTTTATTTTGGTCAAGCCTGGCTATACTAACTGACCATGCTTCAAATAAAGCAATATTAATAGCGTTCCCTTCCCTTTTCCCATTTATATCCAATAAATAGAAGGCATTATCCTGAAAAATACTGGTGCATGCCACCATACTACTGCGAAAGCGGTGTGCAATATCCAAAAGCACATTGTCCTCAATTGTAAAGATTGATTCCATTGCGTAATCAAGAAACTTTTCCATCGGTGGGCTATATCGTTCGATATACATATAAAAGGCAAAAAAACGTAAAACGGTCTCCTTGTCTTTCATTCCCTTTAAACTAATCCGGTTGCCAGTAGCATCTAAAAATACCTGTTCGGCTGATAGCTGATTAATGAAATCTGATGCTTTACCCCTGTAATAAGCATTCCTGATTTCCTGACGGCTTAAAGAACTGCCACCAGTATTGATGCGTTGAAAAATATTGAGTTTTACTTTATCTGGTGTGCCGGGGTTAATCAAATAGGCTTCGATTGAAGATTCTTCTACAGCTCTTCTGTATTTGAAAGGTAACTCAAGGAATTTCATCCCGTTAAGGTCAGTCAAATATTCAAGATGTTCAAGCTCAAAGCTTTGCCCCTTTACAAAGGTGTAAAGTGTAGTCAATCTATGCAGCCCATCAATAATCTTCCAGGGACGTTCACTGCCGTCGAAATAAAAGATAGGCAGGGGTATTCGCATTATAAGCGATTCAATTAAACGGCTTTTCTGCTCATTACTCCATTGGTTACTTTTTCTTTGATAATCTTCTTCCCTCCACAATTCAATTTCATTATGAGTAATCATATTCATCAGGTGGCTGACAGAAAACCGCTGCTGCCTTATATCCACATCACCGGGGTTATAAGGCAATTGATTATCTATATTTTCAAAATCATTCATTTATCTGCTTTTATTCAAATAATTTTGTTTGTTCTGAGGATGCCGTTTGAACCGTTTTACTCTCCCTAATCAAACTCTCTTTATTGGTAAGCAGGCCCAGGGCTTGCTTATGATCTT
This sequence comes from Chitinophagales bacterium, assembly GCA_031376295.1. Lineage (GTDB taxonomy): Bacteria > Bacteroidota > Bacteroidia > Chitinophagales > Chitinophagaceae > Ferruginibacter. Next base: position 2,411 of record JANMDL010000656.1, on the reverse strand, counting down.
CGCTGCCATGGGGCAGTACTTCGCAAAGCGAGGTAAGCACCCGCCAGAAACTGCTCTCGGGTTGGGCGGCCACTTTGCAAATATATTGCAATAAAGCTGCCCGGTTATTGCCTTTGTACAGGGCCATGGCCCGGTGTACCAGGTCAATCAGGAAATTAGTGGCCCTGTCGCCAATGTTTTTATTGGCATTGATGCGGGCTTCAAAACCGCCCAGGGTTTGTTTGTTGCCCTGTTTTATAAGAATATGTTCGGCAAACAGTTCTGCCACATTGATGCTTAAGCCCACCCGGCTGAATTTGGCCGCATCATCAAAATCACTTTCGGTAAAGCTGTATAATTGTAACCAGCCAATGTAAAACTTGGTAAAATCATCCCCATCAAAGCCTTTGAGCAGGGCATTAAAGGCGCTCTCCCTGGCCATTTCCAGTAATTCGGCCACGGTTACCTCACTGCCATCCGCCTTTTCTACCTTTTCGTATTTGCCAAACTCACTTACGGCCTGGCCAAAGCAGGCTGTTAATAAGTCTGCACCCCTGAACCCTAAACTGTATAGTAGTTCTACTTCTTTGGCTACGGTTTGCTCAATGGCTTTTTTAACTTCTCTGTTATTACCGGTACCTAACCGTTGCATTGGCTTACAAGCTACAGTAACCGATGAAGATAGAAAAGACTTATCGGTTTTTAATGCTCCCGTCATTTCTGTATCCATGGCCCAACTGCCGGTAATGTTCATTTTTGCACCTAAAATTGAATTACAAAGCGTTGTCCATGCTTCGGTGCTTTGATGGGCAAACATAATGCTTACCATGTCAGAAGTTTGGTGTTCAATGGCATCAAATATTTGCAGCAATTTGTTTTCAAAATGTGACTTTGCGGACTCTAAGCTTCCGTTATGATGATGTTTTAATGCTGTACATTCTTCAGTTTTAGGGGTTTGTGGAGTGGCAAAATTTAGTGGATATATATCAAATAATGATCGCTTTAACCAAACATAAAAAAAATCAGATATGTCAGCATAGGCAATTGCATCATAATATGGAGGGTCTGTTATTGACGCAGTAATAAATTTGCTTTCAAATTGGGTTTTATCACCACTTGAAGCATTATTTAGCGTAGTAGAAAAACTACATTGAGATTCTGATTCAATATACTTTATTATCCAATCCAATTGCCCTAGTGCAGAACCAGAGGAACTTCCAAATGGATTTATTTCGGGGTAATCAAAGTTCATTTGGATTGCTTGTCTTCCGAAAAGATGTTCAACTGTTGCTTGAAGTATATGCCACTTCCCAAAAGCGGTTCCTCTTACAGCAATTCTGTTTATTAAAATTGCTAAAAATGTCAATATTCCTTTATGATATTCTGAAATAACGAGTTCATCGCTTTTCAGACTATTAAATTCTGAAATTAATTTATGAATCGTATAAAGTTGTCTTTTAGAAAAGAGTTGTCCCCACTTAGAAAAGCCCCAACTAAATGTGTCTCCACCAGCAGAATTAGGTTGCATATTTTCTTGAGGCACTTCTACATCTTCATCAAAACTCTCATTGATTTCATTTACTTCATACCTATAACCCTTATCACTTTCGTATACCCTAACAAATATTTTTTCCTTTATAAGCCCGCTATTAAATTGTTTTTTGATTAAAGTAATGTCTGTCACACTACCACAACAAGGACAAACTAAATTCCCTCTTTTAATCCACCCTTCACTTTTTGGTTCTCCATTTCTTAATTCAAAGGAAATTTCAGTCCCTTTAATGATAGGATGTAAATAAACTTTTTTTGAAAGATTAGACCCAGATGCTCTTGGATTAGAAATAAAGAACTGTTTAATTAGAGGAACTTTTGCTTTGCAGGAGGGATTTTCGCAGTTGGCTATTCTAACCCATAGGTTTACAAATAATTTGTTACCTTTCTTGTCTTCAGGGTACAAATATCCTATTTCCTTTTCCGTGGCTGCCAATAGTTTTTTGGCGTAAAAAGCTACATCAAAGCTTAAGCGGTTGGCGATATGTACGGCAACCGGTTCTCCATTTTCATATACAAAACAGTCGTTGGTTATTTTACCCCATTCCGCTTGCCCATACAGGGTTAAAAACTCCGACTTGCTGTAGGTAATGGGCTTGCCATATTTTTGCGGAAATTCGAGGCTGCCTTTTTGTATAATATGGGCTACGGGGTTAATATCGTTGCCGTAGCTTTTACAGCCCAGCCTTGCCGCCTCTAAGGGTATGGCCCCGCCACCGGCAAAGGGATCGAATACTTTGGGCATCCTGGCCAAAAATGCCTCAATGGCGGCCTGTAGTTCATTGGTATATTCCTTAACCGTTTCCGTATCCAAATGCCGGTTGGCCAGGCTGTACAATTTCTTTTCCGCCGTTTTTATTGACAGGTAATGTGCATCAAAA
>JANMDL010000442.1:0-13401 GCA_031376295.1 Chitinophagales bacterium | reverse complement strand
CGTAACAGATGGTAGCAAGTATTACAAACAATACATAAAAAATATCCTGATTGCCGCTAACGCCCTTGGATAAAAGCAGCAGTACACTGCCGGTAAATGCAATGAGTATACCCAGTATTTTATTGGGAGTGGTGCGTACATTGTAAAAAACTGCACCGATAAGTATTACAAAAATGGGAGTGAGTGAATTGAGCATACCCGCAAGCGTACTGCTGATACCCACTTCGGCCATGCAGAAGAGAAAGGCAGGAAACAGGCTGCCCAGAACACCCGACAAAAAGACTACCGGTAGTTTATTTTTTGGGATAAGCCTGAAAAATCTGATGGCAAAAGGCAGTAATACAATACCTGCAGCTATCATCCGGAGCGAAGCCACCTGGTAAGCAGAAAACTGCTCCAGCGAAAATTTCATTAATATAAAACTGCTGCCCCATAAAAAAGAAAGGGCAGCAAAAAGGAGCCAGTTGATAAGATTTTTATTCAATATGTTCAGTGTTGCCTGCAAAGTTGCTTTAAAAGCAGGGCTATTCAAGCAAAATGCAAAAAAAATATTCGCTAAATTTTGCAAATTCACTTTAAGCAGCTATTTTACGTGCCATACAACCTTTTCCTTAAAATAATCAACTAATTTTTTCAAACTAAAACTATCACATTATGGGATTTATTAAGGAATTTAAGGAATTTGCAGTAACTGGCAATTTATTAGAGCTTGCTTCTGCAGTTATTATTGGCGGAGCAGTAGGCAAAATTATCAGCTCATTGGTGGATGATGTTATGATGCCTGTAATTGGCTCAGTTGTAGGCAGCAATTTTGCTGATTTGTCAACAACCATTAATGGAGCTACTGTTAAATACGGTACTTTTATTCAGAACATCGTAAATTTTGTGATTATTGCATTTGTTTTATTTATGATAATAAAAGGTGCCAATAAGCTCAAGAAAAAACAAGCCGACGCTGCTCCGGCCGGGCCATCTTCTACAGATGCACTGCTGATGGAAATCCGTGACAGCTTAAAAAAATAATCTTACAGATTAATACAACTGTTTTGCAGGCATTGCAGCCTTTTGGCTGCAATGCTTTTTTTTGCCCGGTTATACCACTTAATCCATACGTTGTGATACACATAAGACCGTATTTTGAACCAATTCAGGTGGAAACTGCTGGTTATGCAGTATAAAAGCCTCCATAAGTAAAGGTGTATCAAATAGTAGCGTTGATGCTGTTTGAACGGTAATTCAGACTAAAAAATCACCCGCAACGGGAATTTCCGTCGGTAGTTTAACATTAATAAGGTAAAAGCCTAAAAAATTGTAATAAAATCAATAAAAGTATTATTTTCGCACCGGTTTGCGGACTTAATACTCCAAGAGCATTGTTTATATTACTATAATACCAAACTAACATGAAGAGAATTTTTTTGTTTATCACAGCAATTTTATGCGGATCCGTACTTTTTGCCCAGGACGCAGGTGCGAAAGAAATGCAGTCAGCAGCAGCAGCTAAAACTGCCGATGGCGGAAAAGTTGGCAAAAATGGCTGGAGAAAAGGTGGTTCAATCAGTATAAATCTTACCCAGGTAGGCAACAGCAACTGGATTGCTGCCGGTGGAGATAAATTTTCAATGTCTACTGCTGCATCACTCAATGCATTTGCATCTAAAACCTGGGGCAGAAAAACATGGGATAATATTTTAGATATTAATTATGGTTTGGTTAACACTACTACGCTTGGAGTACGTAAAATCAACGACAGGATAGATTTCCTTACAAAACTTACTTATCAGCCAAAAAAATGGAAGAAGTTTGGGCTTGCTTCACTTGCGCAGTTCCGCAGCCAGCTTACTGATGGGTTTGAGTACGATTACTACGGAAGCGGTGCAAAAAGAAGGAATTCAGGTTTCTTTGCTCCTGCCTATATTACTGTAGTACCTGTAGGTGTTTCATGGACACCCAATAGCTGGTTCAGCGCATTTGCCTCACCATTGTCTGCCAGGTGGACAATCGTTTCAAACGCTCCCTACAGCTACGCAGCACAGGGTGGTATTTTTGAAGGCAATATCGAAACTCCGCTTGCAAAAATATATGGTGTAGATCCTGTTAAGGAACACCGTGGCGAATTTGGTTTCTTCCTTACAGCCAGTGCAAGAAAGGATATCATGAAAAATGTAAGCTATTATGGTAAAATAGATTTGTACAGCGATTATATCAAAGAGCCAAGCAATGTTGATATGTTTATGACCAACCAGTTTAAAATGAAAGTAAACAGGTTCATCAGTGTAAGCTATAACCTTGATTTGCTGTACGATGATGATATCAAGCAAAAACAGGCAAATCCATTTGTTAAATCAAACTCAGTAGGGTTGCAGTTGTTATCCACATTGGGCGTAGGTTTCAACGCTAAATTTTAATTGTATTCAACTAATTAATACTTTTGTTCCCCTCAACAGTTGTTGGGGGGCTTTTTTTTAATATTATCAATAGTGAATACAACTACTTACCAGATAAAACTTGACGAGTTTGAAGGGCCTTTTGACCTGTTACTTTTTTTTATAGAACGGGATGAGCTGGATATATACAATATTCCCATTACCCGTATCATCAACGACTTTCTTGATTTTATACACAGCACCGAAAAGCTGAATATTGAATTGAGCAGTGAGTTTATTTTATTTGTAAGCACCCTCATGCGCATTAAGGCAAAAATGCTGCTGCCACGCAAGGAACTGGATGCACAGGGCAACGAAATAGACCCCAGGCAGGAACTGATTGACAAGATACTGGAATACAAGAAATTTAAGGAAGCATCGGTAAAAATGGCCGAAATGGAAGCGGTGCGTATGCTGATGGTTAAACGTGGCAACCTGCAGCGGGAACTGGCGCAAATAGGCGAAGAAGCCGGGGAAGGCACTGAAATACAGGCGCTCACCCTGTTTAAGCTGATGAAGGCATTTGAAAAAGTGGCCCAGCGCATACAGCAGCGCAATTTTAAGCCGGTACATACGGTAGTGCAATACAATTACACCATGGAGGGCAGCAGGGAGTATATGCTGGATACCTGCAGAACTGAGAAAACCATGTCGTTTGAGAAAATATTTGAAACCTGTGAAGACAGGATACATGCCATCTTCCTTTTTTTAAGCATGCTGGAGCTGGTGCAGCAAAAATTCATGCTTATACTAATGGGAGAGGGACGTAATAATTTTATACTTGAGTGGAATGAAAACAGGGGCGAAGAAGAAGATGCCGGCAGCAGCGATTTCAGCGAACCCATTACAGAAGAAAACGGATAAAAAGTTTATACTGCAAAAAGCCCTTCAGAAAATTGCTGAGGGGCTTTTTTTTATTGCAGCATACTTACAGAACCCGTAATTGCCGGGCCATCACCACCAGATAGTACAATACGGTAGATGCCATTGCTGATACGGCCTGTATAAAACTGTTGCTGCCGCTGCGCAATAAAATCTTTTTTAAATACCTCCCTGCCGGTTACATCCAGCATCACCAAAACCAGTTGCTCATTTATCCTGTCGGCCGGTAAACTCAGTGTAAAATATCCCGGGGCAGGATTAGGGAAAATGCCGAACCCCGCCTCACCGTGCAAACTAAGCTGCTTGATATTGCTGTATGCAGTACCAATTGTTTGTTTGATAAGTTTGATGCGGTAGTAAATTTTGCCTGCCGAAGGTGCTTTTCTGTCAGCGTATTGCAATACTGTTGAAGTACCGCCGCACAGCATACTATCCACAGCAAAAAACTGCTGTCCGTTAAGGGAGCGTTCAATAATATATTTGCGGATGCTGCCGCAATCTGCTGCCCATTGCAGCAGGGGTTGTTTGTTTTGCAAACTGAGTGAAAAATCAAATTCACTGGCAAGCACCGTAAAACAAATACTGCTGGTATCAATTACTTTAGCAAAAAAACGGGCAAGGCTATCGGCCACCACCGCATCATTAGGGAGTATATCATGCGAGTTGGTAATGTTGCCTCCATTATCAAATGACTGAAATTTGTAAGGGCCGGCATAGTTGATTCTGTCAAGCTTTTCTTTCATCCAGGCGCTGCCGTACATTTTAGGCCATCTGCCATGCGGGGCCGGACTCAGCAGGTCCTGCCAAAAGGTAAAAGGGTAGCCGTAATTGTAAGGTACCACTATATCGTTGGGGATATGATAGAGATAGATTGCCGGATGGTTTGGCCCGCTGAAAATATTGGTATCAATTACAGCACCCGCCAGGCTGGCCACACCAAGTATATTGCTGTTGTATCCACCGCTTATATTCTGGTCGCCCTCAATAGTACCAAGGTCGGGCCTTGTGTAACAGGCAGCAGCATCATAATCAAAAGGAGCAGGATTGTGCGCCCTGTACCCTGCATCATCACGGTCCTGCGGGCCATTAATCTGTGTAATAACCCAGGTGCCAAACCAGTCGAATCCACCGCTAATCCAGTTGGGATTGGCTACAGTGCCGGCTGTGCCGGATAAGGGAGACTTTTCAGCAGGCAAATCAGTAAATGAAGCAGCGGTAACCGTGATACCGCCTGCGCTGTGTCCGCCAAGAAAAACCCTGCAGGTACTGGTGCTGTCCGCATTGTGGTTCTGTTTCATAAACCTGATAGCTGCTTTTGCATCCTGTTGCGCACGGTATACCGAACGCACCACTTCAGCCGAATCACTAACGTACAAGCGGGCAGGCTCCGTCCAGTCAGCGAAAACGCCCAAACCGATAGGGGCAGGCGTACCAATGCCATAATTGAAAAGGTGATGTCCCTCACGATAGTCAATAGATGCAGCCACATATCCTCTTTTGGCAAATTCGATGGCAAGGGCATTCATGTGGTATTCATTAAAAGTTTCAGTAGAAGTGAAACCACCTCCATGTACAAAAATAATCACTGGGCGCAACCTGTTGTTATCGCCAACGGGTTTATAAATATTCATTTTAAGCGTATCGGGTCTGCTGCAGTAGTTGAGGGCAATGCCGTATTTTACAGCAGAATCTTTCCTGACAGTATAAACAGGATTAGTATAAGGTAATTGAGATAGTAGTGTAGTGGCAAAAAATAATGTTACAATAAAGCTGGTAAGTCGTTTCATCTTTACAAAGTTTGGTTGCCAATAAAACGGACAGGTTAACTGTTCGTTACTTCAAAAAGAAGAAAGATAACTGTTTTAACAGTTTTGTGTACTAAAGATAGGCAGTTTTAACATATTTTGCTGTTGGTAAGCGGCAGATAGTAATGTATAATTAAATTGACAAAACGGCAGGCAAACTGACTTTTATTGCAATGGCATACATATTGATGTTTAAACATTGAAAATTTAAAATACACAGTTATGAGAATGACAATACACAGGGCAGGCGATAGGGGCGCCGCCAACCATGGATGGCTGAATGCAAAACATTCGTTCAGCTTTGCCGGTTACCACAATCCCGATAAAGTGCATTTTGGCGCATTAAGGGTATTGAACGATGATATTGTTGCTGGTGGGGGAGGTTTCCCCACACATCCGCACGACAATATGGAAATTGTAACCATACCGCTGAAGGGTGCACTGCAGCACAAGGACAGTACCGGTGGGCAGGGCATTATACAAGCAGGCGATGTGCAGATTATGAGCGCAGGCACAGGCGTGCAGCACTCGGAGTTTAATGCCTCAGCCACAGAAGCAGTTAATTTGTTTCAGTGCTGGCTTTTTCCTAAAGAAAGAAACATTACACCACGGTACGACCAGCGCAGCTTTGATGCAGCCAATCGTGTTAATAAATGGCAGACAGTGGTATCGCCGGTGGAGGCCGACAATGCTTTGTGGATAAACCAGGATGCCAGATTTTTACTGAGCAAACTTACTGCGGGTACCACGCTTGATTACAAAAATGCTTTTGAGGGCAACGGCGTATACCTGATGGTGATTAATGGTACGGTAACAGTTGGAGAACAAACCTTGAGCGACAGGGATGCAGTGGGTATTGCTGAGGCAGATAGTTTTTCCATAACCGCCGGTACCGATGCTGAACTGATGGCTATAGAAGTACCGATGTTTTAAAATCTGGCTTCCTGCATAAAATAAAAGCAATGCCGGAATTACCGGGCATTGCTTTTATATAGATAGGAAAGGTTTATTAAACAGTACAGGACAGAAGCGGCATATTATCACCCAGTGTGGAGGTGGTTAAGATAAGACCAGTGCCTTTTGCATAATACCACTGGTATTTTGTACCCGCAGAAAAAGCATTGCCATTTACAATAAAACTCATGCCACCCTCCATTTCCATTACATCGTTATAGGTTTTACCCTCCACTTCTTTGCTGCCGCCCGTGCTTTTTATTTCAACTGCTAAAACACTGTCAATGCCGTTGGCCTTATATTTTATTTCCCAGCTATCTCCCACTGCTGCATCTTCCTTTAAAAAAGGCTGCATATTGCCGGCTTCGTAACTATCGGTAAAAAAAGTGCTGCCTTCCTTTTTCACCTGTGTTTCATTTGCCACGGTTGTATTGGTCATGTTAAACACCCCACCCGCTTCACTCACAACAGTGTTGGTGAAGGTGCTGCCATCATTGGTTTTGTAAGTCCATGTGTTGCCGGTTTTAAGGGGGTAGTAACTCATTTTCTTTTGATTTGATTACTGAAAAGGTATAATGCTTACAGGGCTAAGTAAGAGTATTTAACCAAATTGCAGCATCACCAATTAGTAAACAGGCACTATGGTTTATTAAGCGGTAGCCAAAACAGGGTTTTACGGGGTAGTGTTTCAGGTTATGCGGGCCGTGCTGTCAGTTTACCACCCAAAGCAGCATGGGTTTATCTGTATTATCGAGATAATTTTTAAGCTTGATTAAAAAAGAAGGCGATACCGTAGGGCAGCCCCAGCTCTGGCAAATCTCATACGGTGCAGTTTCGGTGTTGGGCACGCAGGAATGTCCATGAAGTACCACTGCTCTTGCATATGCGTTGCTGTTGGTAGCATCCAGCCCGTGCAGTTTATAGGCAAGGCCAAACCTGCCATTATAGCTGCTGCCAATCTTATACCTGCCGGGCGAAGTGCAGTAGCTGTTGGGCTGGTTGGAAAACTCAATCTCTTCACTGTAGTTTTTACCGCTGCCATGCGCTACCAGCCCAGCCGCAAGTACAGTGTCCTTCTGCATATCATAAATAAAAAAACGGTTGCGACCCGATGGCAGCTTCATATCCACTAAAAAAGAAAATTTTGTATTGTAATTGTGTGAACGGGCATAGGTTTCAAGGCTTTTGCCAAAGCTGTTCAGCCGTTTCAGTTCTGCCAGGTTTTCATCACTTTTAAGCCTGGGGTCAATTTTTTTAAGGCTAAGCTTCGTGTTAACCGTTGCTGTTTTACTAAGCAGGGCAAAAGTGGAGATACCGGCAATGGCCAATATTGAAAGCATGATCCAGCGCATAAAAAATGTTTGTGGTTGTATGTGATGCTTAACGCACATAACTCCACAAAAATTTCCCCTGGATTGTTAAAGAAAATAAAAAATGTAAAAAACGGCTACAAACGCCACCCGGCAAATACCTGTATTACGTTGCTTTTAAAATTAAGGCTCGAAAGGCTGGAGATAAAAGAAGGGTTGGGCCCGCCACCAATTGGCTGGTCTTTAAACAGGTTACTCAGCCCGGCATTGTAACGCACACCAAGCAAAAGACCCTTGTAAGGATGCACTTCCGCACCCGCCGTAATGCCGTAATCAATTTTATTGTAGAAGTCAATCACTTTTTGGTATTGCCCCAGCGGCCCGCCACTAACTGAACTATCGGCTTTGGCGTTCATTAAAAAAGCCAACTGGCCACCCGCCTGCAATTGTATCAGTTTGGTAATGTTGAGGGTAAACATTTGCGGCAGCAGTATATAATCCAGGTCAACGGTGCCTGATTTATTGCCATTTTTAAAATCGTACCCCTGTTTGGAATAAATAAGCTCAGTACGAAAACCGATAATCTTTTTTCCCTGGCCGGGAGAAAAGAAAGCACCCAGATGGTAGCCGCTCTTATTTGCGGCATTAACAGAAGATACATTGGTAATATTGGCAAAGTTGTACCCTGCTTTAAAACCCAGGCCAAGGCGCTGTGCATTGGCAAAGCCGGCCAGCAGGAGAGCAATTAGCAGAAAAGATAATTTTTTCATCAAAAAGTTTTTTAACCAGGCAACAAAGTTAATCAGATGATTTGCCAATAGCAATACTACTTTTGGGTAATAACAGCATGGTTCAGTCGGCCGGTAATGCTCCATCTGTTTTACCAGAGGAGAGCCACCTTTTAACCATCTTCACACTCAGGGATAGTTTATTGCATGAGGCTTAACCCTTTTGTTGAAAAAACTACAACTGCTCCAAAGATTTTAAATTGCACTTTATATTATGCCTGACTTGTTTTGTCGAAAGCCCTTGCTGACCGTTTTCTGTGCTTTTCCTTGATGAAAAGCACCAAAAATCAAGGGCTGCGGAAAAAAAAGCTAAAAATTTTCCTGTCTGGCTAAAATGAAATCAGTCACAACAGTGGAATATGGCCGGGCAATTGTACGACTTACCAGCTAAAAATATAGACTGGCAGTGGTAACATCAATTTCATTTTTGCACCAGCCATTAAAATTTTCTTAACGCAATTTTTTCCAAGGCCCTTCCTTCGAAAACACTTTCTAATATAGGAGTGAATGGGTTTTTAAGGTATATTCCACATACTGCTATTTGGCTCAGATCTTTTATCCCCACCCATCCCCACATTAGGGGATAGCATAATTCTTACCAATGGCCGAACTTTGGCACTAAACAGCGTACATGAAAAGGATATTTTACCTGCTGCTCGTAGTGCTGGCAACAGGTTGTAAAAAAGAGAAAGATATTGTAAGCGATGTGGTTGTATTTTCTGCAGGGGCTGATATTACGGTAAAAATGGATGAATTCCGCAGCCAGCTTGGGGTGCTCAATACCACAACAGGTGTTGCAGGTGGCCGCAGGGAAATTAACTGGGATGGTGTACCCGATTCGATGACAGGCATAAAACTGGCAGGCGACTTTTTTAATCCTGTGAATCCGGGCGCTCCCGTGGGCAGGCAACGTGGCCTGGTGTATGCAGGTGCAGGCGATGCCATGGTAAGCAAAAATAATTTCAGCGAAATAAATACCAATGCTGCCCCCGCTTTTGCGGCCTTTAGTGGTAATAAAAGCTTTGCCGTGGTTAACGCAGCATTATGGCCGGTTGAATTTGCAGTACCCGGACAAACAACCCCGGCAACCATAAAAGGCTTTGGCATTGTGGTGGCAGATGCTGATAAGAGCAACACTACTTATTTGGAGTTTTATAATGGCAGCCGCAGCCTGGGAAAATATTATGTGCCTGCACATGCCAGCGGCAGCAACTTTTCTTTTTTGGGTGTATATTTTAAAACCGAACTGGTAACAATGGTGGAAATAGGACATGAAGGCAGGCTTATTGATGGCGGTAAAGACATAACTGATGGTGGCAGCAAGGACTTAGTTGTGTTTGATGATTTTATTTACAGTGAGCCTGCTGCAAAATAGCTGGTTATAATGGCGAAAAAAAGCGGGCCGCATGTCTTGTACAGGCGGTCTTGCTTTTTGTGCAGCATGTGTTTGCTTTGCTTAACTTTAGGTCATAATCAATTCCGTAAATGCTGCCCGCCCTGGCTGGTGTCCTCACCAGCCAGCGTCAATTTGGAATACACCCGCGCAATATGCAAATGCTTTGTTTAACTTTAGGTCAGGATCAATTCCGTAAATGCTGAAAAAACTGTTTTTCTTTGCCGGATTTATTACAGCAACTGCTTGTGCCACAGCACAGGCGCCATCCCTTTATTTTGAAAAAATAACCGTGCAGAACGGATTGTCCAACAACAAAGTAAACTGCATACTACAGGACAAGCGGGGCTTTATGTGGCTGGGTACCAATGACGGGCTTAACCGCTTTGACGGCAATAATTTTACCATCTTCCGCAATAAGCCCGGCGACAGCAGCAGCATTTCGGGCAATATTATTACCGATCTGCTGGAAGATAAAAACGATATTTTGTGGATTGCTACTGCCGATGGTGGTCTTACAAAATATGATTACAAAAAACCTCCGGCTCTACAGTTTAAGCAATATAAGCACCTGCCGGGTGATACCAACTCCATACCGGTAAACCCCGTAAATGCATTGCTGGAAGACAATGCCGGTTACCTGTGGCTGGCAACTGGCGGCAAGGGTGTTATCAGGTTAAATAAAACAACAGGCCGCTTTGATTATGTGGTGAGATCATGGACACGTACGGTACTGGACCTTGCCATGGACAAAAACGGTATCATCTGGGCAGGCAGGCAGGGCGGTGGTTTACTCAAAATAAACCCGGCAACTTTTGCCTGGGAAACTGATAAACGCTATGACGACCTGTACGCCAAGCTGCCCCATGTGGTGGTAACCAGTATTTTTTGCGACAGTGAAAAAAACATGTGGTACGGCTCCTGGGATAAAATGCTGTACAGGTATAATGGGGCAGCAAATACTGAAATCACCTTTGCCAATGGCACCGCCGGCAGTTTTATGGAGGATGTAATAAACAGCATTACAGAAGACAGGCAGGGCAATCTTTGGATGGGAGGAAGAACAAAAGGGCTGCAGCTCTTTAACAAAATCAACAACAAATTTTACAATTATACATTAAATCCATTGCTGGAGGGTTCGCTTACTGATAATACGGTTAATTGCATTTATATTGACAGGGCAGGCATCAGTTGGATAGGCACCAACAGGGGTATCAGCATCAGCAACCCAAAACAGCAGCAGTTTGTGCAAACCTTTTTATCGCCTGCACCACCGGCAGGTACAGCACTGGTTATTTACGATTTTTACAAAGATGCAAACAACGACTTGTGGATTGGTACTAACAGCGGTATTTACCTGCAAAAAAGCAGCACAGGGGTAATGATCCATATTCCACTCAGCTATAATGGTACTAACCTGGCCGTAACAAAGTTTTTTACTGACAAGCGTGGTCAATTGTATATTGGCACCAATTATTCCCTCTTTCTTTTTAACACGGCAACCCGTTCGGTAAAGCTGCTGCCCAATACAGAAAAAGACCAGGTGATGAACAAGATCATCGAATCAAGGGTGGTATCTGCTGTGGAAGATGTAATTGACGGCAACCCTGCTATCATCGTTTCGCCCTATGGTCATTATCTTGCTTATTATGATTTGGTAAAACAGCAATGGGTATCAAGATTAGACACCGCTAAAAATATCATCAAAGCATTTAACATTAAAGACAACCTTATACACAAGCTGTACAAGGCTGCCGATGGAAAAATATGGCTGGCCAATACCAAGGAGGGCCTGGGGGAATGGATAAGCGGCCCCTCACCCAAAATAAATTTTTACCAGAACAATCCCTTAGACAACAGCGGGCTGAGCAATAACCATGTGTACGATATTACCGGCGATGCAAAGAGCAATTTATGGGTGAGTACTTATGGCGGCGGCTTGAGTTATTTTAACACCGCAAAAAAAATATTTTCTCATATACCCGCTACGGGCAATTTGCTGGAAGGGATAGCAACCGATAAGCAGGGCAATGTATGGATGATTTGCAATGGCCACCTGCAGCGCTACAATGTTGGCACAAAATCGGCCACAACTTTTAATTTGCCCGACCTGGAAAAGTCAGGTGGTGTAAGCGGTTATATTTATGCTGATGCCGCAGGTAAAATGTATGTAAGCGGCAGTAATTATTTTATCCCCTTCAATCCCGATTCAATAAGGGATGATGTGACACAGCCGCAGGTGTACCTCACCGATTTTAAAATATTCAACACATCTTACAGTCATTTACTGGGAGCGAAAAATATTGAACTCAGTTACCGACAAAATTATTTCACGCTGGAATTTGCAGCCCCGGGCTATTCCTCTACCGAGCCGGTGCAGTATGCCTATATGCTGCAGGGTGCCGACAAAGACTGGGTGGAGTGCGGCAGCAGAAATTTTGCCCCCTACAGCAATTTAAAAGGTGGCAGCTATACGTTTAAAGTAAAAGCCAGCAATAAACCCGGTACCTGGAGTGTAAATACCTGCACCATCAATATTGTAATTAACCCGCCAATATGGGAGCGCTGGTGGTTTTACCTGCTGTGTGCTGCTGTAATTGGCGCTGCGGCTTATCTTGCTTACCGCTACCGCATTAATGAACTGCTGAAGCGCCAGGCCATCCGCAACAAAATTGCGCAGGATCTGCATGACAATGTTGGCTCCACCCTCAGCAGCATTTCAGTATACAGCCAGGTAGCACAAATACAAAATGAAGGTGGCAACCAGCAGGCGCTGAATGATATCCTCGGTAAAATAAGCGCTACTTCCACCGATATGATTTCGGAGCTGAGTGATACCGTATGGGCCATCAACCCCGGTAACGACAATATGGAGAAAATACTGCAGCGGATGGAATCTTTTGCCCGGCCGCTGATGACGGCCCGCAATATAAAATTTATCTTTAATTACAGTGATGATATTACTGGCATTAACTTAGATATGGAAAAGCGGAAAAACTTTTACCTCATTTTTAAGGAGATTATCAACAATGCCATCAAATATTCGGGCAGTACCGAAGTGGTGGCAACCATAGCACTATGGGAACACCAATTGCTGCTGACAGTAAAAGACAATGGCGTGGGCTTTAACAAACAAAAGGAGCTGTCCGACCAATCGGGATCACTTTCGGGCAATGGCCTGCGCAATATGCTCTACAGGGCAAAGGAAATGAAGGCCACGCTGGATATTGACACTGCCACCGGCTTGGGTACCACCATCAGTTTACGTTGCCCTATCCCCTGATTCGGGGATGTGCCGGCTTGATTAATTAGCCGACCTTTATACAAATTACTATTTTATGAGTTTACGCATCGCCATTTTCGACGACAATAAAAACATCCGGGAAAGTATTACGATGCTGCTGGGTACCGTAAAGGACTTTACCATGGTGGGCTCCTATGCCCATGTGCTGGATTGTGTGGAAGATGTAAAGGAATGCACTCCTGACGTGATACTGATGGATATAGAAATGCCGGGCATGACGGGAATTGAGGCTGTAAAATCAATAAAAAAAGAATTTCCGCAGATACAGATACTGATGCAGACTGTTTTTGAAGATGACGACCGGGTGTTTGATTCCATTTGTGCCGGCGCATCGGGTTATATCCTTAAAAATTTTCTTAATACCAAGCTGATTGATTCCATCAGGGAACTGCAGTATGGCGGCTCACCCATGTCGCCCTCTATTGCCCGCAAAGTACTTACCAAAATGCAGCAGATACCGCAGTATGTGCAGCCCGAATCGGCCCCCGACTATCATTTAACAGCCCGTGAAAAAGAAGTACTGGCCTGCATTGTAAACG
>JANMDL010000589.1:0-1749 GCA_031376295.1 Chitinophagales bacterium | reverse complement strand
TCCCGATTAGCCCTAGTAAAAAAGCGTCCAAAGCTCGTTCAAAAATAATAAGCGTTAACGCATAACCGAAGCTGATATTTTCAGCACCTGCAATAATTCGTGCCCGAATAAGCTCACCCAGACGCAGGGGCAAAATGGTGTTAAATAAATAGCCAACACTAAGCGCCCGGAACTGAAACCTAACACTACTTTGTTTAACCGGGCTCAGCAGCAGCTTTGCTTTATAGGCTCGTATAATGTGCCCAACAATCTGTAGAAAAGTCGCAAAAAACAAAACTAGTAGTAACCCGCTAGTAATATCTAGCGTAGCAAGGAGTGTTGAAAAACTGTCGCCAACTCTATGTGAAAAATAAATAAAGACGCAGAGCGAAATAGCTAGTGGCAGTAACAGGAATCTTCTGAGACTCATACTGCAAAATCTTTAATCATTACTACCGGGATACCGGCCGCTTCAGCTGACTCCCTGCCAGTCTCTGAATCTTCAAATGCAATCACTTCTGCTGGCTTCAAACCACTTCGCTCTAGGGCAAGCAGGTAACACTCCGGCGACGGCTTACTGTTGACCACATCCTCAGCCGTAATGATGGTATGGAGGTACTTTTCTAGCTTGTGGTGTTCTAGAACGGCTTGTGTATTGACCTTTTTTGCGGTGGTGACCAAGGCAGTTGCATATCGCTCACTCATAGAACGCATAAAATCATACAGATCTTCATTAAGCTTTGAAAGATGAATATGTTCTTTATAATACGACGCTTTGCGCGTACTAATGTCCTCGTAGTCTTTATCCTTTAAGCCCGGAGCAAGCATGGGCAAGAAGTTACGCGCCTGCATGCCGATGGTTTTTTTAAAGTCGCTAAAATCTATATCGATACCTATATCGGCAAGTGCCTGTTTATAGGCTACGAAGTTTGCCTGGTGCGTATCGACGAGCGTCCCGTCTAGGTCAAAAAAGAATCCCCGAATCATAGTCTGTATGCTCTATTCTACTGTTTAATTGTAACCTGACAAAACTTATTGTTTATACTGGAAGTTATACTTGACTTTTTATCATATTTAATATATAGTATTGATATAATGCCCTCTCTAAAAGGAAACTACGAACAAGAAGGCCCCTTGCCAAGTCACGAGCAAGGGCTAACTCCTGAGAATATAAAAACAGCTTTACTAGAAGCAACGGCTGACTCTATGCGTGTCGTTAGAGAGTTCCAAAACCACAGCATATCTCCTGAAAGACACGCCGATAAAGCAGACGACTCTCTGCTTACACAAGTAGACCTGAGAAGCGAGAAAGTAGCGATTGCCACTCTGTCAAACCACTTCCCAAGCGCATATATCCTAGGGGAAGAAACTAGCTTTAGTGGTGAAGAGTCTAGCCAACGATATTTATTTATGGTAGACCCTATCGACGGCACGAGACCTTTCGTGATTGGAGCTCCAACATCAACGGTAATATGTTCTGTCTTTGATAACGAAACCCAGCAAATAACTCAAGTTGCTATCGGTGAACCAGTCACCGGGACTATCTGGCACGCTGGCAAAGACTCCCCAACCACACGAATTATAAACGGCACTAACGTCGAAGCTGTTGAACAGGATTGCCGTGTATGGGACGGTGACATTAGGAAGAACTCAACTATACTTCTGGATCATTTGAGCACCTTTACTCGCACTGGGTCTGATGGCACGCGGACGATATTAACTGACGATGACCTTTTGCGATTTATGGCCGCATTCCAAGTTACATCAAAG
>JANMDL010000579.1:0-5139 GCA_031376295.1 Chitinophagales bacterium | reverse complement strand
TTTACAATTAAATCACTTTACTCCTGCTTCAGCCAATAAAAACAGCCATCCTGCAAAAGATGGCTGTTGCCTGCAAATAACAAGCATTAAAGATATAGTATTTTAATTGCCACCGATACCGCCGCCGCCGGTTTTAATCCGCTTACTTTCATCTTCATTACCCCTGTTGCGCTGGCGTGCTGCTTTTACCTGGCTGCTGCCAAAACGGTATGTGAAATTCATCCGCAGTTGCTGGCTTTCCCAACGCCCGCTTGCATCAATATACGACCCGCCAAAATCGCTGATACCCCTCCAGCGCATGGTACGCAAAAGATCGGTGTAGCTGAGTTTAATGCTGCCTTTGTTATTGAAAAGCTGCTTTTGAAAACCAATGTCCATGCCTCCCATCGCTTTGCTTCTGAAAGTGCCACCCCAGATAGTGGGAGCACTGTACCAGCCTGAAATTTCTGCGCTGAAACCATCTTTAAAAGTAAATCCCTGCTGTCCGTACAGGCTCATAGAATTTACACCCTGGTTAATTATCTTGCCATCATCAAATGTTGCTCTGTACTGGCTGTGAAAAGCATTTATATTCATAAAAAGGCTCCACCATTTTGTAATTTGAAAAGGAAGCGCAAAATTGATGCTGTAAATATCCTGGCTTGCTAGGTTTTTTTGTGTAATAAAAGCCCTTGTTTTTAGTGTGGTATCAATAATTTGGGTCGAAAAATCCTTTATGCGGCTGTAACCAATAGTGGTATTGAACCGGTAAAGAAAAGTGTGCGTCAATTCAAAGCTGTTGGTATACTGGGGTTTCAAAAAGGCATTGCCCTTTTGATAAGTCAATTCATCCAGCCTGTTTTCAAAAGGATTCAGGTCCTGGTATCCCGGGCGGTCAATCCTGCGGCTGTAAGTAAGGTTAAATGCGTGTTTCTCACTTGCATTAAAGCTGATGGCACCACTTGGGAAAAAGTCAGTGTATTCACGCTTAACATCATTATCACCCGTAGTGGTTTCACCAGCTTCAAGTGTACCACGGCTCACTGTACTTTCCATACGCAGCCCCGCCTGTATCGTCCACCTCATATTCAACTGGCGGTTGTAGTTTACATAAGCAGCTTTTACCGTTTCTTTATAAGCAAACTTATTGCTCAGGCTGTCGTTAAAGAATTTTATACCGCTCTCCACATCATAAAAATCGAAGGTGTTATTTGTTTTTACATCAGAGTACTTTGCACCAAGTCCCAGCTTGCCTTTCAGCCAGGGACGTTCGTAGTCAAACTTTGCAGTAAAGATGTTGATGTTTACAGGTGTATTATTTGCATTGATCTTAATTTGGTCTATTATTCCGTTTGGTAATTTATACACATTGGGCTGAAAGCTGTTGCTTCTGCCACTGAACCTTCCGTAGTCCGCATCAATATTAAATTCTCTTCCTGTTGTATCAGCAAAGCGGTAGTTAAAGTTGAAATTAGTATTGGAGTTATTGCTGGGGATATTATTGGTAGCATCCAAAGTTCTTGCCAGTATGCCTGTACTTTTAGGTGAAATTCTGGTAAAACTGCTGGAAGGAGATGTATTGTTGTTGAAATTGCCTGTAAAAATGAAGCCCAGGGTATTTTCGGCATTTGCATACACATCAATACCTGCTTTAACATTATGCCCCCATCCACCATTGGTATTAATACCTTTCTGGTCGTATATGCTGTCGCCCTGTATACGGTAAAGATTGATATAGTTTTTATTGTCTCCCCAGCCATTACTGTAATTACTGAACAGGTTTACCTTTTTGTTGCGGTAATTCAGGTTTACTGAACCATTGGTTTTGGGTGTTTCACCTACATTGAGCCCTGCCGATACAGAACCATTCATGCCATATTTTTTGTTTTTCTTCAGCTTAATGTTGATGATACCAGCATTGCCGGATGCATCATATTTAGCAGAAGGGTTGCTGATCATTTCTATTGATTCAATATCCGCAGAGTTGATGGAACGCAGGTAGGACGCAAGGTCTTTATTATCCATTTGTGTCATCCGTCCATCAATGTATATGCGAACACCGTTTTTACCCTTCATGGAGATGTTGTCGTCTTTGTCTACCACCACGCCAGGCGACTTCTGCAGTAGCTCCATTGCATTGGAACCTGTGGCATTGATGCTGCTTTCTACGTTGAATACCGTTTTGTCGGCTTTTACCTCAATCAATGGTTTTTTGTAATTGCTTTTTACTGTTACTCCCTGTAATTGAGCATTGCCCGGCTGCAGGGATACAGGATCTGGTGTAAAATTTTCCCCATCTTTTACTGAAAAAGAAGGGGTGCCGCCTTTTTGAAAACCAGTGAAAGTGGCAGATATGAAATAGCTGCCCGCTTTTACCTGTTCGATTTCATAAATACCTGAAGGATTTGTAATTTCAGCTTTTACCAATGAAGAGTCGGATGTCTTGAAAAGGCTTACCGTTACACGGGCAAGGCCATTTCCTGCAGCATCATTAATTTTTCCGGTAATTTTTGCGCCGGTTTGCGCTGTGAGGTTGAATGCAGATAATAAAATCACACCTGCAATGAGCAGTAGTTTTTGTTTCATGACTATGTTTTTATACTTTAATGTCGCAAATTTATTGTTCTGCAATTGTAATCCGATTGTAAAATTGCATGAACCGTAGTTTTTTATGGATGAATGGTGAACATTTACACTGTTACGCAAAACCGGAACAGAATGTTACACCCAGGTGAAATTGTTTGGTACTTTATCAGTGCATTTATCAGTATTTTTGCGCCATTGATATGAAGACAAAAACGTTAAAAAAGGATAAAGTAAACATTATTACGCTTGGCTGCAGCAAAAATCTGGTGGATAGTGAGGTGCTAAGCGGGCAATTAATGGCCAATGAAATTGATGTAGTGCATGAAAGCACTAAAAAAGACCACAATATAGTGGTTATCAATACCTGCGGTTTTATAGAAAAGGCCAAAGAGGAAAGTATCAACACAATATTGGACCATGTAGAACTGAAAAAGCGGGGAAAGATAGATAAGTTATATGTGACCGGCTGCCTAAGTGAGCGGTATAAAAATAACCTGGAGGCAGAGATACCCGAAGTAGATGCCTATTTTGGTACGATGGAACTGCCATTGATTTTAAAGCAGTTTGAGGCTGATTATAAGGCTGAATTGCTGGGAGAGCGGCTGCTGAGTACACCGCAGCATTATGCCTATATGAAGATTAGTGAGGGCTGCAACCGTACCTGTTCATTCTGCGCCATACCGCTGATGCGGGGACAGCATATAAGTAAACCCATTGAAGCGTTGGTGGATGAAGCAAAGCGGCTGGTGCAGGGCGGTGTAAAAGAAGTGATGCTGATAGCACAGGAATTAACTTACTACGGGCTGGATATTTACAAAAAAAGGGAGCTGCCAAAATTGCTTCACGCACTGGCAGATGTACCCGGGCTGGAGTGGATACGCCTGCATTATGCTTACCCGTCAAAATTTCCAATGGAGATTGTTGATGCGATGAAGGAACGTGAAAATATCTGCAATTATCTTGATATGCCATTGCAGCATGCGGCCAATAATATGCTCAAAAGCATGAAACGGCAGATAACCAGGGAAGAGATGGAGGATATTATCGGAGAAATAAGACAGAAAATACCGGAAATTTGTTTGCGTACTACTTTAATAGCCGGCTTCCCTGGCGAAACCCGGGATGATGTGGAGGAACTGAAAGTCTTTTTACAGAAAATGCGCTTCGACAGGGTGGGGATTTTCAGCTACAGCCACGAAGAAGGTACAAGTGCTTATGCAATGAAAGATGATGTGCCGCAGGAAGAAAAGGAAAGCAGGGCTGAAGAAATAATGGAAGTGCAGCAGGAAATAAGTTATGAAAAAAACCTGGCTAAAGTGGGAAAGACATTTAAAGTGCTGATTGATAAAAAAGAGTCGGGGCGCTACCTCGGTCGTACAGAATTTGATAGTGTAGAAGTAGATAATGAAGTGATTATACAAAGCAGCAAAAGACTGAAGCCGGGCGAATTTGTGAATGTAAAAATTACTAAAGCTTATGATTATGATATTGAAGGGGAAATCAATTAAGAATTAAAAATTAAGAATGGGGTGAACCTTACCCTTTCAACTTTAAACTATTTAACTTTAAACTTCTGAACATTGAACTTTTCAGCTACATCTGTTCCATACGAAGTAACGGGCTATTTTTCTAAAATTGTACTGGATTATATTGCTGGTGCAGATGCATTGAAATCTTTTTATGCTAATGATTTTTCAGTAAAAGGGGTTGAGCAGGCTATTGCCGAAAGGGCTTTTGAATGTAACCGCAGCCTGCTTGTACGTGAGTTAAAGAAACAATACGAAACAGTTGATATCTCCGGTAAAGTAAAGCATAATATTGACAGGCTTGCTGATGTACAAACCTTTACCATCTGCACGGCGCACCAACCAAATATTTTTACCGGTCACCTCTATTTTATATACAAGATACTGCATGCCATAAAATTGGCAGATTATTTAAACGAAGCATTGCAGCAGTATCATTTTGTACCTGTGTACTATATGGGCAGTGAGGATGCCGACCTGGAAGAGCTTGGAGAAGTAACTGTTGATGGTACCACTTATAACTGGCAAACAAAACAAAAAGGTGCAGTTGGCCGTATGCTGGTAGACGATGCCTTACTCAAAATAATACAGGCCATTGCAGGCCAGTTGCTGGTGCAACCGCATGGGGCATCTATTATTGAGCTGATAAAAAAATGTCATGCAAAGGGCATCAGTATTCAACAGGCTACTTTTATGCTGGTGAATGAGCTTTTTGCTGAGTATGGCCTTGTTGTGTTACTGCCGGATAATGCAAAACTGAAACAGGCTATGCAACCGGTATTTGCTGATGAACTGTTGAATGGCACATCTGCAGCTATTGTGGCTGCAACATCGGCACAGGTAGAAAAAAACTACAAAGTGCAGGCCCAGCCAAGGGAAATAAACCTTTTTTACCTGCTTGATGATATACGGGAGCGGATTGAACTGCGGGGAGACAATTATTATGTGCTGAATACCAATATCAGCTTTAGTACAGAGGCCATGCTGGCTGAACTGGAGCAGTATCCTGAAAGATTCAGCCCCAATGTGATTCTGCGTGGGCTGTACC
>JANMDL010000563.1:0-2032 GCA_031376295.1 Chitinophagales bacterium | reverse complement strand
CGATGTGGGACTCGCTTTGGACGTGGCCGATTTGCTGGTGCTATTGACGGCCTGGCTGCTGGACTTTTTGAGCTGTTCTTGGTCGACCGTGAATTTGATCGCATCGGCCTTCGGGCGAGTGCGCAAATAGTACATGCCCGTCTTAAGACCCTTGTTCCAGGCGTAAAAGTGCATCGAGGTGAGCTTCTTGCTGTCCGGTTCGGCAATGTGCACATTCATCGACTGGCTCTGACAAATGAACGGGCCCCGGTCGGCCGCCATGTCGATAATGACCCGCTGCGGTATCTCCCATACCGTCTTGTAGACCTCCTTCATGTACGGGGGGATGTCGGGCACGTTCTGTACCGAGCCATTATCGGCAATCATCCGGTTGCGGATCTCTTCCGTCCACAACCCCATGCTGGTGAGCTCGCGGAGCAAGTGCTTGTTGACCACCGTAAACTCGCCCGCGAGCACACGTCGATTGTACATGTTGGACGTGAACGGTTCGGTCGACTCGTTGTTGCCGAGTATTTGCGCCGTGGATGCGGTCGGCATGGGGGCGACCAAGAGACTATTGCGCAACCCGTACTGGGCAATGCGACTTTTCAATGCCGACCAGTCCCACCGGTCACTGGGCTGGACCCCCCACAAGTCAAACTGGAGGCGGCCTTGACTCGCGGGTGAACCATCGTAACTCTCGTACGGGCCGTCGCGTTCGGCAATGTCGCAGCTGGCCGTGCACGCGCCAAAGTAAATGGTTTCAAAAATGTCCTTGTTGAGCTGCCGGGCTTCGTCCGAGTCGAATGGGATCTTGAGCAGCTGGAAGGCATCGGCGAGACCTTGCACGCCGATCCCGATCGGTCGGTGACGCATGTTCGATCTAGGTAACAACAACAAAGAGAGCATGGTCATGGTCACGTTTTCACTTTCGTTAGACATATTGTGATCCAAGAGTATGATGGTGTAAAAAGCAAGTGTGTTAAACGTACCGGCGCGCTTCTTCAATGGGGTAAAAGTTGCGTTCAATGATCCGGTTCAGATTCTTGGTCGCCACCTGCGTCACCCGGTAGAGCTGGTCAAAGTCAAACTTTTTGTTGTTGCCGCCGCCGCCGCCGCCCGGGTGGATGTTGTTGTTGTTGTTGTTGGTGGGGACGACAATCATCATGGATAAGGAAATAGATGCCAAATTACACACGGCGGTTTCGTCCGGGGCCGTGTACTCGACAATTTCCGTACACAAGTTACTGCACTGGATCGTGCCGAGATTCTGTTGATTGGATTTGGCGTTACACGAATCCTTGAAGAGCATGTACGGTGTGCCCGTTTCGACTTGTGAATCGAGAATGGCAAACCAAAGTTGTTGGGCCGGCATTGTTTGTCGGGCCTGACCATTGGTTTCGTATTGCGTGTAGAGCGTCACAAAGTTTTCACCCCAGCACTCGGCCAGTCCGGGACATTCATTGGGACAAAAGAGTGACCAGGTACCATTATTTTTCACCCGTTCCATAAACAAGTCGGGGATCCACAAGGCGTAAAACAAATCACGGGCCCGGTCACTTTCGTTGCCGTGGTTCTTGCGCAAATCGAGAAAGGCCAGTATATCGGCGTGCCACGGTTCGAGGTAAACAGCGATACTGCCCTTGCGTTTGCCACCACCTTGATCGACGTATCGGGCGGTATTGTTGAAGACCCGTAACATGGGAACGATGCCATTACTAGTGCCGTTCGTGCCACGAATGTACGAGTTGCTCGCACGGACATTGTGAATGGAAATACCAATCCCACCGGCGTATTTGGAAATGACGGCGGCGTTCTTCAATGTATCGTATATACCATCAATACTGTCGTCTTTCATTTTCAATAAGAAACAACTGGACATTTGGGGCATGTTCGTGCCGGCGTTGAACAGCGTCGGCGTGGCGTGGGTAAAGTACCGTTGCGATAACAAATCGTATGTTTCAATAACGGAATCGATATCATCCCCGTGGATGCCGACGGCGACCCGCATGAGCATGAGTTGGGGTCGTTCGGCGATGACATTGTGCATTTT
>JANMDL010000436.1:0-3128 GCA_031376295.1 Chitinophagales bacterium | reverse complement strand
CTTTGTGATCAATGCAAGCCCTTCTGTAACAGTTAGTGCCAGTCCGCTTACGGTTTGTGCCAATAATAACGACACCATTTCTGTGCAGCTTAACCTGCCGGGCAATGTTACGGCGGGCACCGGTACGGTAACCAGCTCTACTTATACCCCATATTATGGCAGTACTACTTCGGCCAGAAGGATACAATATATTGTTACAGCTGCCGAATTAAGAGCCCTGGGCCTGAGGGCGGGCGATATTACGGCAGTAAGTTTTGATATTGCAATAGTGCCGGCAGCCTTCTATATTGCTGATTTCAGCTTAAAGATGGGGCATACGGCTTTAAGTGGCCTAACCACCACCTTTAGTGCTGATGCTGCTACCACAGTGGTGCCTGCGGGTAGTTATACGCCGGTAGTGGGCAGCAATACGCATACCCTGTCCACACCTTTTACATGGGATGGCACATCAAATATCATTATTGAAGCATGCCATGGTATAGCCGGTACTGCCAGCCTGTCCTTCAACGCCCGGTGATTTTACCGGGTATAGCTGGACCCCGGTTACTGGTTTATTTACTGATGCGGCAGGTACCACGGCTTATACAGGCCAAAACCTGCATACGGTGTATGTTAAATCAGGCACCGGCGGCACTACCAATTATATAGTAACGGGTACCAATACCGGCGGCAGTGGATGTACAAATACCGATACCGTTATTATTACAGTAATGCCCGCCACTACAATTACTGCTTCACCTCCCAGTATCTGTTTCAGCGGTACCACCACTATCACAGCAAGCCCCGCAACGGGCTATGGCACTGGTACGCTGCAATGGCAGCAATCTGCTACTGGTACAGCAGGTACCTATACAAACATAACCGGCGAAACAAATAACATTTTTACCAGTCCTGTATTAACAAGTACCGCCTGGTATGGCCTGCAAATAAAAGATGGTGCCGGCAATACCTGTGTACTTAATCCTTTGCAGCAAATAGTGGTGAATACGCCAACTGTTACCGGCACAACGCCTGGCAGCCGTTGCGGCCCGGATTCGGTACTATTGTCGGCTGCAGCATCAGCAGGAGCCACCCTTAACTGGTATGCTGCATTAACCGGTGGTACCAGCTTAGGAACAGGTACATCATTTATTACACCTTTGATTGCATCCAATACTAACTACTTTGTTAGTGCTTCAGTCGGACTTAGTTCTGAAAACGCAGCTTCACCAGCAGCAGGTGTCAGCACCTTTTTTAGTGCAGCTACCGGCTGGGGCCTGAGATTTACTGTTAACGGAAACGCTACAATAAATTCAGTAAAAATAAAAGCATCCAACACAACTGCGGGCTCCGCTTCTATGCAAATAAAAATTACTGATTTGGCAGATGCAGTTGTTTATACCGGCACATTACACAATTTCAGCATTACCACTGCTTTGGCTGAATATACCATTCCGGTTAATATAGCTGTTGCACCAGGCAATTATAAAATGGTGATGACATCAACAGGTATTTCCGCATTGGTTAGAGAGTCCGGTGGTGTTACATTTCCATATAATGCCCCATCCGGTTCAATCAGTATTACTGCGGGCTCCAATGGAGTCGGTGCTGCACAAACCACTTCGGCATATTATTGGTTTTATAATTGGGTTCTTTCCTCCGGTTGTGAATCACCAAGAACACTTGTTACAGCTACCATCAACCCACTATCGGGCAACCTGGCTGCAACTGCAGGTGGTGCACCCGTTTGCCAGGCTGCGCCGGTGAGCTCGGGTAAATCATATTACAGCAGCGCTAATTGCGACCTGATTGCAAGGGTAGTACCTGCGGGTGCATCACCGGTTTCGGGCATGGTGAACAGTTGTTTAAAAATTGACGGCACGGTACAAACCTACAATGGTGAGCCTTATGTACAGCGGCATTACGATATTGAACCGGTTACCAATGCGGCTACGGCTACGGGTAACATCACCCTGTATTTTAAAGGCCAGGAGTTTGTTGATTTTAATACAGCCCGCGGTGCATTCCCTGCACTGCCAACTGTGGCAGGCGGCGGCAGTGCAGACCCTGCTTTGGCAAACCTGAGGGTAACACAATACCATGGTACCGGTACTGCACCGGGTAACTATACAGGGCCTGCAGAATCCATTGATCCTGCTGATGCCTCCATTGTATGGAACGCAACCAGTAGCAGGTGGGAGGTAACATTTGCGGTGAATGGTTTCTCCGGCTTTTACATCCACACAGGCGCATTCCCCATACCGGTTAAAATTGAGTATTTCCGGGGCAGCAAGCAGGCAGGCAATAACCTGCTTAGCTGGAAAGTGGTGCCTGTAAATACCAATAACGGAACCATGGAACTGGAGCACAGCGTTGATAGCCGTAACTTCAGCAGCATTTACAGCATCACCGCTACAGCTACAGCAATGCTGCAGCCATTCAGCTACAATGATGCAAGGGTATTAAGCGGTGTAAATTATTACAGGCTTAAAGTGAAAGATGATAATGGAGTGGTTAATTACAGTAGCATTGTGGCCCTGATTAACACGGGTAAAACACTTGAGCTGGTAAGCCTTAGTCCCAACCCGGTGGCAGGCAATACCATCAGGCTGAATATAACAGCGGCTCAGGCAGGAAAAATGGACATTGTTATCAGCGATGCGCAGGGCAGAACGGTTAAAAAAGCAACACTAAGCCTTGCAGCAGGCTTCACTTCGCAGGAAATGAATGTGGGTGGCCTGGCAGCCGGAACATACCAGGTTTATGGTATTGGTGCTGATGGCAAAACACAAACATTGCGGTTTGTAAAGCAATAAAAGTTCCTAAAGCTTAATAATCAATTCCCCCTGCCCGGTAAGCAGGGGGAATTGATTTTATGGGTACTTGCAGGATAGTTTTAAACCCTGTTTTGTCAGATACCAGACAGAAGGGACTCTTTTGACTGATTATACCAATGTCAGCATGGCCGGAAATATACCAATATGCCTGACAAAATTATTTTTTCAAATTCATCCGCATAAGCGCCATCATAATATCGCAGCCCTTTTTATTTTTTAATTCGTCAATCATTTTTTGTGCCAATGCCTGCTGGTCGTTGGTTGGGGTTTTATATTTTTTATCAATCGCTTTCAGGCACTCATTTACTGGTG